>WJKE01000056.1 GCA_014729275.1 Candidatus Peregrinibacteria bacterium
TACCCGGGATGATCTATCACTATACGTGGGGAAATACAGATCTTGACGGCTTTTATACAAACTTATCATCGCTATATAATGGCTATATCAGGCTAAGGGCGCGTTGCGTGATATTCAATATCCAGGATTCATTAATCTGTTTAAATTTAATGATTTATTTGTCTTTAAAAATCTATCATATCCTGCCGGGAATCAAGCTGGATATGATGGATGGGAAAGGTCGTTTAAATAAATGTTTTAATGAGGATTAGGCTTTTTTACTACACTGTTATATATAGTTTTTTGATGGTAATCTAATAAGTAATATGTTATGTTTAAGAAATATTAAGAATATGATTAAATTAAATTATTTTAATGATGCCCCCATTATAACTCCTGATGATGATAAATTTGGGATTGATAGTTTCGCTCAAGCATTATCTCACAGTATCAGAGAGATAGAGTCACCTATAGGTGCAACCATAGCACTAAATGGCCCTTGGGGCTCAGGTAAAAGTAGTGCTGTTAATCTCATTAGACATCACCTTGAGTCAGATTTAGAAAATGGTAGTCTTCAAATAATTGATTTTAAGTGTTGGTGGTTCCGCGGGGAAGAGGCACTAACGCTGGCTTTTCTGCAAGAGTTAAACGCTACTCTGACAAAAAATCTTAGTGATAAAGCCAAAGAATTAATACCAAAATTAAGCAAAACATTATTACAAGCTGGGCCTGTTGTTGGTCCCGCCATTAATCTTGCAACAGGTGGAATCTTTGGCGCGTTAACATCGGGTTCGATGGATTTCACTAAAAGATTTTTCCCTGAAGGAGACAACATTGAAAAACTCTTTCAACAGCTTTCGAAAGCTTTAGACCAGCAGGAAAAAAGGTTTCTAGTACTAATAGATGACATTGATCGTTTAACTCCAAATGAGGCACTTCTTGTATTTCGCCTCGTCAAATCTGTTGGGCGCTTACCAAATGTAATGTACTTGCTCGTTTTCGACCGCGAGCTAGCTGAAAAAGCTGTTGCCGAAAAGTACCCATCTGAAGGGCCTCATTTTCTTGAAAAAATAATCCAAGCAAGTTTTGAGCTACCATTACCGTCACGGGACGATCTTAACTTTGCAGCACTAACGCAAATAGAGTCTTTATGTGGTCCCCCAAAAGATAATGATCAACTTCGTCGATTCATGAATTTGTTCTATGATATAATTTCACCATACCTTATTACTCCTCGCGATTTAACGAGGTTAGCAAATTCATTGGCAATTAGTTGGCCACCTGTTGCCAACGAAGTCGATCCTGCCGATTTTGTATCTTTGGAAATATTGAGATTGTTCGAACCCTTGTTGTTTAAAGCTATTCGTACAAACAAAGAGCGTCTATGTGGCACTAGATCATCATACGGTAAACGAGAGGATCCTGAAAAAGAAATCCAAGTTTTTTTAGATGTTTTACCAGAAAAGAATAGACAACAGGCAAGAATATCGCTTATGAGGTTATTCCCACGGCTAGAAAATGTAGGGTATTCATCTAGTTATATTGAGCAATGGGAAGCACAACGACGAGTCTGTACAACAAAACACTTTGACACTTATTTTAGAATGACAATAGGTGATGAAACAATTTCTATCAATGAAATTGATGAGCTTATATCCAAAGCTGGTGATAAAGAATTCGTAAAAGACAAATTTTATAGTGCTGTGAAAAGTATTCGGAAAAATGGTCGCTCCCAGGTACCACTTATACTTGATGAGTTGAATGTCCATGCAAGTATCATTGATAAAGATAATTTTCAGTCTCTAATCACAGCCATTTTTGAAATTGCTGATGATATTTACCGGGATGAAGATAGTGAAAGAGGGGGCTTTTCAATAGGTAACAATTATTTAAGGATACACTGGCTTATTCGAAAATTAACTTTCGATCGTTGCAACTTAGATGAAAGAAGTACTATTTTCATGGCTGCATGTAAAAATGCACAGATAGGCTGGCTCATTGATTTTGCCAGCTCATCAATAGATGACCATTATCCCAGAGAGGGGAAAGAGCCAGAGCCGCCAGAAAAATGTTTAATCAATAAAGAATGTGTACCTGAGTTAAGGCAACATTCAATTGAGATTATTGAACATTCTGCTGCTGATGGGAAACTAATAAACCATCCCCAGCTCCCTTATATTTTGTTCCGATGGCAAGAATTCTTAGGCGACAAAAAAGACAGAGTCAAAGAATGGACAAATGAACAATTGAACAGTGATGTTTCAGTTTCAATTTTAGCCCGTGCTTTTACAAGTGAAAGTTGGTCTCAAGGTATTGGAATGTTCGGGTTGGGCGATAGAGTTGCAATAAGAAATGTGAAAGCTTCTGTTGGTAGTCTTGATTCAATTGTTGATATTACTGAATTTAGAAATCGCTTAGAAGCGATAGAAAGTAATGCCGAATTCGATGAAAATCTTAAAGAATTTGTGACAGTTTTCTTGGATGCATGGCGCAAGCAGGAATCTGGAAAAGAATAATACACCTAATTCTGATTTATACTTTATTGAGTGGTATTCTTATAATTGGTGGTTTAATAAGATTTATTCGTTTTGGATGTATCAAAATTATTAATGGGGTACCATTTACTCTATTTCTTGGTAATTGTAACATAACTATTTAATCAACGCCGACGCCTTAGCCCGTGCTGAAATCCAGATTTTTTTACAATTGTTACATTATGTGTTTTACTCATGTTCGTTGCGCTGTAGGCGGCGCGGGTTATTAATTCGTTAGCCGGAACTATAAATCACTTATATTATCAAGAGATAGTTGTAATATCATTCCGTTTTATTAATGTTAATGTTTGCAGTAATAAGAAAATATTTAGAATTACTTTTTACAATAAAATTCCAGCAAAGAGTCCAGCATA
>WJKE01000057.1 GCA_014729275.1 Candidatus Peregrinibacteria bacterium
AATGATGTGTATTTGCATTTTTGTTTTATTAACAAAAATGTTTTTGTTAGGATTTTATATATAAATTTTATTTATGAAAAATTGTAGAAATTGTAATTCTGAGTTTGAAATTTTCGATAGTGATTTGAATTTTTATAAAAGTATATAAACTTGCTGTATGGCCTTTATCGTGTTGTAATTAATTAAGTAATTAACATAAATATAAAATGAAAGAAAATAGATTTATTTATCGTGAAACTCCGGAAGTAAAAATTGGTGGAAAAGAGGAAATGGAAAAAGAGAGTACGACCTCTCTTTCCTCTGAGGATTTGGCCAAACTGAGCGCGTCAAAAGACAAGGTAGTAGAAATTAGGAAAAAAGCTGATATTCAGGCTGAAGAGGATTCTAGAGCGGCGGATCAATTATTAGAAGATTTTGAACAATCAGAAATCGTTGAAAATCGTCTTGATAAAATAATTGATGATAAAATATTAAGATTACAGCCGGTTGGTAAAAATGCTGCTGAATATTTGGTAAAAAATATGTCATTGGTAGGAGAAGATGAACAGCAAAATTTGGTCGAGGTTTTAGGAAGAGAAAATTGTATGACTGCACAACCAGCGGAGGTGCTTTTTAATCTGCTTAATTCTTTGACAAAGGTATCTGTAGCAACAAGGGAAGAAATAATAAAATCAAAGATTACTCAGGAAATAAACGCGCTAAAACCAGCAGGTCGCGCAGTAAACCCCGATTTACTGGTTGCGTTATCGATTCCTAATGTCCAGAATATTGTTACTCCGGAACAGTGGAATGCTGTTTGGGCAAAAACAAAAGAGGAAGATAAAAAATTATGGAAAGCACTGGTTTTGCCCAACGTGGAAGTAGTTTTGGCAAAAAAATAGGGTTTTTAAATGTGAAAATATCTGATTGATCGGATCTTTTATAAGCTGTTTTTACTCCAAAAATGGATTTTTGATGGCTCCCCAGACTGGTCGCTGTCCGAACTTGGTTTGAAAAAATTATTTTGAATAAATGTCTTTACGATGTTTAATATTTAAAATCATAAGGATTTGGATTTTTCCAGCCTTATCAATTTTAAAAATTGCTCTGTAATCTCCGACTCTAAATCTAAATTTATTCGGACCGAATTCCTTTAGTGGTTTTGAAAAATTATGAATATTTTTTTGTTTTGAAAAGAAATCTATTTTTTTGAGGATTCTTTCAGCTAAAGATTTTTCGAGTTTTCGTAAATCCTTTATTGAATTTTCTGAATAAATTACTTTGTACATTGATTTTTAAATTAGACCGAATTCTTGCATTACTTCTTCCTGAGTGTAAAATCTACCTTCTTTTATCTGTTTTTCTGATTCTTGGAGCTCTTTTGAAAGTTTTATATATGCAAAATCTTTCTCATCGATTGGATTTATTTCAAGTACTGGCTTGTTTTTTTTGAGAATAATGTATCTAACCTGTTTTTTATTTGCTTGTTGTGTATATTTAGACATGTTTTGACGAAAATCTTTCATGCCGACGAATTTTGTAGTCATATTTCTAATTATTAAGTTTACCTTAAGTGTACACTGTAAAACTATTTTTGTAAAGTAAAAGATAGTTTATCTTTGGCTCCCGCTAGTGGACAAGTTTAGAACTGAATTCTATGAAAATCTTGCATCTTTGGATGAAGCGTTGAAGGATTTTGCTAATCAGGGTAGTATTTAAATTGATTTTAATCTTTTGCTATGAATTTATTTGAACAGGTGTTTAGAGCTTTAAATAAAGAAAAGGTGAAATACTTGGTTGTTGGTGGAGTAGCTGTGAATTTGCACGGATATACGCGCTTTACGGGAGATTTGGATTTACTTTTACTACTGGAAGAGAAAAATTTAGAAAAAATGGCTAAGGTAATGGATGATTTGGGCTATCATGAGAGATTACCTGTATCTATAATGGAATTAAGAGATCAGGATAAAGTTAAAGAATGGCTGAAGGATAAGGGGATGGAAGCTTTTTCTTTTATGCCACCCAAAAATAATCCTTTGCAGATTGATATTATTACCGAAGAGTCTTTGAAATTTGAAAAAATTGTTGAGTCTAAGGTTATTAAAAAGATTAGTGGAGTTAGTATCCCACTTGTTTCGATTGGGGATTTGATAAAAATGAAAAAAAAGGCTAATCGTGCTCAGGATTTAATTGATCTTGAAGCTTTAATTAAATTGAAAGGATTATGAAGAATAAAAAAAATGTTAAAAAACCGGAGTTTGATCTTAAATTGTTGAAGCATTGGAAAAAAGTCAGCACAAAAGCGAAATTGGACTGGCTGGAGAGTGCTATTCGTTTTGGTAAGTTGAGGAAGTTTTAGTTTTTCATGGCTCCCCAGACTGGACGCTGTCCGAACTTTTTTCTTTACAAACAACGCTTTAAAGTGTACACTTTAGGTGTAAGTTTTAAATTAAAAATATGACTACAAAAATTATTGGAATTAAAAAATTTAGAGAAAATATTACTTCTCTTTGGAAAGAGGCGAAAAAGAAAAAGATTCGTTATATTGTTATGTATCATTCTACACCTGTTATGGAGGTGAATCCTATTGATGATGATGCTTTAATTTTGGAGAAGTTAGCGAAAGATATTGCTGAAGCAAGGGAGCAGGTGAAAAGAGGTGAGGTTTATACACAAGAAGAAGTTATGAAAGAATTTGGATTATTATAGAATTATGTTTGATGTTGTTTATACTAAGAAAGCCAGAAAGGATTTGAGGACTATTGATTTAAAAATTTCTCAAAAAATTATCGAGAAAGTGTTTCATTATTCACAACAAAAAAATCCTTTGAAATTTGCCAAAAAGTTGAAAGGATCCATTTTAGGAGATTATCGTTTTAGAATTGGTAATTATAGAGTAATTTTTGATGTTGATAAAAAGGGTAATATTAAAATTTTATTAATATTATCTGTGAAACATCGGAGAGAGGTTTATAGGAATATGTAAATGGCTTCCGCTAGTGGATAGGTTTAGAACTGAATTATATGAAAGCGTGATTGAATTTTCTGAGGATTTTTTTGATATTCGCATAAAATATGTATAATTTCCTTTGAAGCAATAAAAAAATAACAAAATTTATCATGAAGAAATTTATTTTCTTGATATTGGTTGGTGTTGTAGTTGGTTCTGTTGGAACTGCACTTGCTATGTCAGAATTATTTTCTGATGTCCCTGAGAATGAATGGTATGCAGAATCTGTTATGAATCTTACAGATATGGGTATTATTGAGGGGTCTCCAGATGGAACTTATAGGCCTGATAATTATGTAAACAGAGCAGAATTGGCAGTAATCTTGAATAGGTTTGATGAATATCTGAAGGATGATGATGTAGATGATGATTATTATGTAAGTGAAAAATTTGGAATAAAATTCAAAATAAATCCTTATATTGTCGATAATCATTTTGAGATTTATGGAGAGGAATTGAGAGAGAGTGAAAATGGAATTGGTTTCGATACGTTTGGCGATAGGATAAAAGTTTTTTATAAGGAAGACGATCAAAGTATTGAATCTGCAATACTTGATTTGATTGAGAATGAGGGAAAAGATCCGAATGAATGCGTGGTGGTGCAGAAGGAGGGGGCGAGTTATTTAAATGAACATTACTTTATTGATTTGGCTGATCCTGAAATTTTATTCACAGAAGAGGAGTTAAATAGGATTGCTGATGCTGATGTTCAAGCTGAATTAGATGGTGGTCCTTTTGATGGAGTGTGGATGGAAAGAAAGATTTATACTGAACATTTGATAGATTTGTGTACGGAATATGCGGATCCTCTTGGATTGGGGACTTCCAAAACAATTCCGAGTTATTTTGAATATAACCCTTATAAAGCGAAAAATAGGTTTATCTTTACATTTGGGACTGCTGATCAAGAGTTTTATGAATGGAATACTATTGAGTTTTTATAGAAAGTGTTGATTTTTATCTTAGAAGAACTGGCTCCCGCTGATAGATGGTTTGAGAACGAGGTGGATGAGGGAGGTCGTAGATTTATCTTTTATATTGAATTCATTTTGGAAAGATATTGAATTAACTAAAGAATATTGTTAGGATTTTTTCTTAAATTATAAATATGAAGCATTGTGAACGCATAATAGGTTTAGAACAAATCTCTCCTGGAATTGGAGCTATGATAAAGGGTTGGGATATTCCAGAAACTCATTTTAGAGATCCTAATACTCTGTCGGTTGTTGATTTTAGAGCAATGACTAATGCGTGTCCTTGGGATTGTTTTCATTGTTTTACTGAAAAGAGTCCAAGAACACTAAGTTTGGATGAAATAAAAAGTACAATTCAACAGGTTGCTAAACAAGGTGCATTATCTATGCAATTTATTGGCGAAGGTGAACCATCTATTGATAGAAATTTTTTAGAAATTTTGCAATGTGTTTCGGAGCAAGGGATGCAACCTATTGTCTACACAGATGGTGCTACAAAGTTTAGAGATAGAGACTTTGTGCGAGCCGTTAAGGATACAGGTACAAGTATTATAATAAAGTGTGATAGTTTGTTTAATCCTGAATTTCAAAATGCTGTGCTGGGGGATAAGAAGAATGAATATTTTATGAAAAGAGCTCAAGCTTTGGAATTATTAATGGATGAAGGATTTAATGAGACTCAAGAGGATGGAACAACCAGATTAGGATTTGATATGGTTGTTTGTAGAAGCAATATGCAAGAAGTTGAGCGAACTTTGCGTTTCTGTAGAAACAAAAATTTATGGATAATGTTTGCTTTTTACCTCACAAGTGGTCGTAGTAATGCCGATGGTTTTGACAATACTCAAGCTTTAACTGATGAAGAGAAAGCACGAATAATTGATATGGTTAGAGGTATTGATAGTAAAGACTATGGATACGAGCATCCTGTATGGAATAATTTCATTGTGGCTCCTTGTGTCGAAATGATGCAGATTTATGGAGATGGAAGAGTGAGTCCTTGCCCCGGTAATGAGCAAGTAATAGGAAATATTAGGGAACACACTATTGCAGAATTGCATCAGCTTATTTTAGAAAAGTGTTCGGAATTACATCCGTCCGGATTTGACGGGCATTGTCCTTATCGTTCAAATCCACTTAAATAAATGCTTTTCATGCCAAATCCAGTTACCAACAATTTATATGATTATAAAAAGGAGTATCCTCTTGATAAAGTTGTTTTTGAGGTGAAGTATGGACGAACTAAATATCAAATACTTGAGCCATCTGAGGAAGTGTTGACGCAATGGTGCGCAGAAGTAGATAAAATTTATGAAAATTTGCAATCTGGTGAGTTTAATTTAACCAATATTCTGCGAGTTAGGGCTGAGGAGATCCAGGCGGCATTAGATAATGATAAATTGATTGATGAGGATTTGCGTCTTTTTGCCATAAGTCTTTTTGTCTTAGCTCATAGAGCTGCAGTCGGGGGAAATATTGCAGCCTTTAAAAAGGTTCTATCGGGTGGGGCTTATATGATGGACTCTTTTTTGGATAGTGATGAATTTGTTTGTTGTATAGATCCCGTTTCTGTCGTGTGGAGAATTGCTGCTGAATATGGAATAGATGGAGATATTGCTGGAAAAATTCATCGATATTTTAGATCAAAAAGCGGTATAATTGTTGATCCTATGGTTTATTTGCGAGGTGGATATTTTGAAAATAGTAATGAGCATATTGTTTCATTTGGAAAAGCTTTTATCTTTGGAATTATTTGTAGACTTCATAGAAGATTGAAATTAGCATTCAGAGATAATTTAACTTAATATCACTAATAGGGATTATTTGTTTGCAATAAGCTTTTAATCTAGGTTATACTATATAAGTGATCACCACAAAAAGCGCCCTTTAAGGTTCCGTCCTTATTGGGTTCTTTTTTTCTTGTATGCGAGTTTATTTTTGAGATCACTTATAAAAGCTAATAGTCCGGAAGGGAATTTTTTTAGTAATGCTGAATATTTTTTTTGATTTGGAATTAATAACTTTTTAAGCTTTTTTTCTGTTATTAAATATTTTATTAAACAGTGAAAATCTCCATCTCCAGTGACGATTACAGCTTTGTGGTAATTAGGTAGCTCGATCATGGATTGGAGCACTAGTTCTGCATCACAGTTTCCTTTTGTTTTTCCCTTTTTATATTTCAGTGTGGGTTTGAAAATGCAAATGAAACCGGCTTCTTGTAACGATTTATAGAGGTCATTATTTCCTTCTATATATCCGATAAACAAGAAGGCCTTGGTCACTCCGTACTTTTCTTTGAGGTAGATTCGGAATTTTTGAAAATCTAAATTCCAGCCAAGCGACTTAATACTCAAGTTGAGATTTTGGCTGTCTATGAAGGCATAGTTGTTTTCTTTGTTTATCATGAATTTCAGAATAATTATGAGAATCTTAAATTTATTTTACAGGAAAGTTTGCAAAATAAGTAATTTTTATAATAGTTTGGGTGAGTCCAGTCTGCCTTCAAAATTTTAATTGTATTCGAATTTCGAAAAAGTTTTTTAAGAAGAATAAATAACGGTTTTTTGTTTGAAATTTTTTAATGGCTCCCGGGGGCGGATTCGAACCGCCGACCAATTGGTTAACAGCCAACTGCGCTACCGCTGCGCTACCCGGGAGTGTGAAAGAACGATTTACAAAAGTAAATATAGGGAAATACCGCAATCATTTCAACTGAATTTTAG
>WJKE01000058.1 GCA_014729275.1 Candidatus Peregrinibacteria bacterium
CCGACGAATGTGCGTGTCGTGTATTTCAATCCTAATAATGGAAACGCTAACGTCAACAATGATAATCCTAACAATCGGAATGATAATCGCGGGGCGGTTCGCGTGCTAAATCCCTTTTGTTTAGACAGTATCCCTGGCGGGGTGGACGGGATTTGAACCCGCGACTTCCTGCGTGACAGGCAGGTGCTCTAAACCACTGAACTACCACCCCATAATGTTAATTGCTTGTTTATATATAAGGTATTTTCGTTTCAAATACAATCCATTTTTTACACCTTCGTACATAAACTCACATAACCTTTTACTATCTTTCATTGCAAAAGACAAGACAAAACACCTTTCTCCCACAAAAAGAGAGCCCGGACTTAAATTTGCATACCAAATTAAATATTCCCTTAAGCACCCTAAAAATATTTTTGAACCACAAATAAATTTAGTAGCGAAATAATATTTGAATTTTTTTCTGTCCTTTCTGTAATAATTTTTAAATAATATATTTCCGTCGCCGTCAAAATATCCTCGAACAAAATCTCTTAAATATTCGTCCGGGATTTTTGGAAATTCAAGTGTTGTACTTTTGTTGCTGGTTAAGCCCAATTTGATCAGATCAGAATAAACTTGTTTACTTCCTATTTGCAAAGTGTAACGAAAATTTGAGGAGATTTTTGAGACTTTTCTCTTACCAATTTTATGTTTTGCTGATAAGCAGTGCTTAATTTTTTCAATAATTTCTCGGTCATTTGAATAAAAAGATATATATTTTCCTCCTCTAGGGTTTACATACATGCTCCCATCTGCAGCAAAAAATCCCAAAACATAAGCCATTTTCGAGGACCATATTTTAAAAAATCTTTGTTCATGTATATACCCTACAAATAAAACATTAAAATTTTCTAAAATTTGCCACTTCGCCCCCTTAAGTGATAAATTTTGCACACTTAATAAATCGATTATGACTCTTGGCATCGATTGCAGAATGTACTCAAGCTCTTTTACGGGGATTGGACGATACACGCACGAGATCGTTGATTTCATCATAAAAGAAAACGCAAAAAAGCCTTCTCCCGATACGGTTCTACTTTTCATGAACGATCCCGAATACAAGGCTTTCAAAACGTCTCACAAATTTGTGAAAAAGATTCGCGTAAATGCACGCCATTATTCAATCGGCGAACAAACAAAATTTTTATGGCTTCTCAAAAAACACAAGCCCGATAAAATGTTTTTCCCCCATTTCAATGTACCTTATTTTTATAACGGGCCTTACATTGTTACCATCCACGACCTAACCCTTTCGCTTTTTCCCGGTAAAAAATTAAATCGCTTTTATCATCGGCTGGCTTACAAGTTAATCATTAATAATGCGGTTAAGCGTGCGCGCAAAATAATCGCGGTATCCGAGAATACTAAAAAAGATATTATCACTCACTTAAAAGCTCCCGAAGATAAAATTAAGGTTATCCATAACGGAATTTCAGATATTTTTAAGAGGATTCCACACGAAAAAACTAAGGCAACTCTAAAAAAATACGACATCACTTCCCCTTTTCTCCTTTATACAGGAGTTTGGCGCAATCATAAAAACATCCCTCGCTTAATTGAGGCTCTTTCGCTTGTTCACCGCTGTGCACCTGACTTAAAGCTTGTTATTACCGGCAAAAAGAATCCATTGTATCCTGAGATAAATCAAAGCACCGAAAAATTCGGACTCACGGATAGTGTTGTTTTCACCGGACATGTCAGCGAAAAAGAGCTTAATCACTTAGTGAACGCCGCTACAATTTATGTTTTTCCTTCTCTTTACGAGGGGTTTGGTTTTCCGCCGCTCGAGGCAATGAAATGCGGAACTCCTGTTGCGACATCTTTTACGTCCTGCATGCCAGAGGTTTGCGGAAAAAAGAATGCGCTTTACTTCAATCCGTATAATGTCCGCGATATAGCCAACAAAATTCGCAAGCTGTATTTAAATATGGATCTGCAAAAAATTCTTACAGAGCGCGGACTCAAGCATGCCGAAAAGTATACCTGGCAACGCTCAGCATCCGCTACTTATAAAATCATTAACTCAATTTAGATGTTTCAGCCTTTTCAAAAATATTTGGAAGAAGCCGCAAAGTCGTACGGTATTAAAACCGAGATGAAGGCCGCTGAAATCTGTGAGCAATGCAGAAAGTTAATCCCCAAAATCTTCAGCGACATAGAAACTCCCGAAAAATATTTAAGGCCCGCATATTTTAGAAACGGCGACCTTACGATAAAGGTCGAATCACAGGCTTTTGCACAAGAAGTAGTTATGCGAAAAAAACAATTAATCGACGAACTAAATACACGCGCAGGCATGAAAGTTATCCGCAATCTAAAAACTATTCTTGCTGACACGCCGCAGTACTCACCCGAATCGCAGGATCAAAGTGACTGGTAAATTCTCCACAATTATACACAGCTTCTTTATAAATACACCTAAGCCCATCCGGACCTAATTTTGCCACACCCTTTTCATCAAGCACCACTGGACATTTAATTTCTTCAATCACAGAATCGCCTTCCCTTATCCAGCTTACACTCGCACCATCAATAATTTTCGGATACAAAGAGTCGGGTCTAAACTCAATCTCCACGACATCAGATTCAGCCGCAGGCTCAGATTCAGACACTGGCTCAGATTCAGGCGGGGAATCAGGTACAGCCGCAGGCTCAGATTCAGACAGCTTTTCTATCGCTTTTTCTGCCTTTGGCTTAAAATCCTTTTGACGTACCTGCCCATTTTCCTGCACAGAAATTCCTTCATTTGGAATTACCTTATACCAGTCTTCGACTTTTCCAACCTTCCCTTCCCTTTCTTCGACTTTATTTTCAATTTTCTCCTCTTTATCAATAGTAAGTAGCGCCATCATAGCAATTCCAAAAGCAATAGAGCTAACAGATAAAAATCCCACTGCCCCGCGCATGGCAATACTTTTTAGCCGATTCTGTCTTATCATAGCCTGATGCTCTTCAATATCATGAATAAAACCTGCCTCAAAAGTTTTCTTTCGAGCATTCAAAAATCTATCCGAAATCCCGGATTCCACCTGATGCAGTTCATTTATTAGCATAGCTTTAAGCTCTGGATTATTTGCGTAAATCCTTCGTAGACGAATTTCAATTTCATCAATTTGCGGCTGCAATGCTGCCAGCGCACCAAAATATTGGCGCCTTACTTTAGCCAGATTTACAATTTTTTCAAACTGCCACGGATTTTGATTAATCAGCGATGAAAAATTTGCACCCATAGGGTTTTTTAGGTTCCACAATTCAATTGAGCTTTGGTTTGCATTCCGGTCTTTTTCATCAAAATCATGGCTGGAGTCCATTTTTTCATCGATATTGGTAAGCTTTTTAAAGCGAGAAAGAACATTCAAAGAATTTAAAACTGAATTAACCAAACAAAACCTTATTGCCCTCACTTCTTCCACGAAAAATTCAGTACTAAGATTTAAGTTGTTCAAAGCTTCAAAAATCTTCAAAATTTGCTCTTCCTTAAGGCCTTCAACCCGCCTGCAAATCAAATCAAAAATTGAATAAATAAAAACCTTATGCTTCTTCTTCCCCTTCGCAGATTCATCTACATAATGACCAAAAACATTAACCAGCTCATCATTTTCAACATTTTCAATATCCTTAAGGATATCCAAAAAATCGTTGCTCGTATCGTCCGGGCTTTGTGATGCAATCACTCGGGTTAGCATATCCTCAAAATAAGGAGCTGTCTGGTTATATAAGCTAAGTTCCTTAAGGTTTAATGGTGAGTCAGGAGCTCTATTTGTTTTGGGGTTATAAAGCGGCTCAGTCATTGGATCCTGACCATGCGGAAAATTTGGAACTAAATCAGCAGGTTCTCTAAAAATTCTGCAAAATCCCGGGTCATCCTTAGCCGCCAACTCGGAATCTATGCCAATCATCACATAGTTGTTTGTTCTGTCTCTAACAATGAGTCCGTTTTCAATTTTTTTTATTTCTTCGTCCAAAATTAAAGCCAGTTTATCCCCCAGTGCTCCCTTAAGTGACTCCCTGGCCTTTCTCAAAGTTTCGGTACAAAGAGCAAAACTGGTTTCATGCAGAAGCAAAGAGTCGTAAAGCTCCGAGATCCTGTTAAGTTCGTCCCTTTTCCACATAGGATTTTCAATAAAGGCCGAAACAAAGAAAAGCCTGAGTACACGAATTTCCTCAGGTGAAATAAAGGTACTGGGCAAAGTTTTGATTTCAAGAGGCGTGATACGCGATGTTTCCTCAGGCTCTATTGCATACAAAATATCAAGCACCCACTTAAAACGTTCAATTGATTTTGTCTCGGATGCAATTTGAAAAAGTCGGCTCAAAGCATAAAATATCTTGTACTTGTCACCATTTCTGCTATTCAGGTCATCAGTAAAAATCGGATCCGGCGTGTTTGCTTCTATTTCAAGTTTTTCAACATTTACCTCAAATATAATTTTTAGAGTACGGATCTCCTCCCTAAGTTCTTTCCTCTCCTTCTGCGCCTGGCTAATAAGTTTTATAGTGCCCGTATCTCCCTCACGTTCAGCCTTGCTCATAAGGCTATAATGATGCCCCTCCAAACTCCATAGCGCGATCTCAAGCTCGTCAAATAAAGAATTGGATTCATCCTGAATTTCAGAGATAAGCTGAGGTGTAAACTCCTTAAAGGTACACTTTTTAAGTTCCGGCACTCGAAAACCAAATTTTCTGAATGGACCAACCAAATCGTTAATTTTTTTATAATCAAAAGAGGGATTCGCAGCTGCAATAACTTTTCTTGCAAGTTTTACAAGATCATAAGCACCAACCTCCATTGCCTCCACCGCACTTTCAATATTAAATTTCGCTTCCCTCAGTTCATTTAGATGTTGAAAAATGTAATTACTCAAGGCTTCAAACGACATCTCGCTCATATCCATTATTTCTTGCTGAAATTCCGGGTGAGACTCTTTTGGAAGATGAGAAAGCGCGTTCGAGCTTAACTGAAACATGTATTTCCTAAATCCTGCATTGGCGGGCAACGCCTTTTGTTCTTCAATTTGGCTGATATTTGTTTTTCCTGTATTGCTTAAAAGATCATCAAGTCTTACTGCAGTCGAAATTTGCCCTGCATCAGGATTCACTCCCCCCTCGTTTTTGTTGTCATGGCCTTCTGGATTTTTTCGCATATATTAAGGAGAAAAATAAGAAAAAAGTATAATAAGAATTAAAAAATTGTCAACCTGAATAAAAGATTGTGTGATACTAAGTGTGAGTTCTAAAAAGACCCCAGTTTTTCCAGGCCCCGCCTGGAGAGCAGCGATAGCTGCTCCGGGGGAGTTTTTGAGGAGCGAATAATTAGAGGTTTTAGTGAGAATTGGAGAAAAGATATGAATGAAGTCAGATTGAAAGTAAGAGA
>WJKE01000059.1 GCA_014729275.1 Candidatus Peregrinibacteria bacterium
CTTTAGTATGGCTTAAAAAAAGCCTTAAAGCCTGGGATTTAAACGTATATCTGGATGCAATTCAGACCTTATTGATGATTGTTCTGGAAGTGGGAATTTTTTATATCGCAATAAAATTATGGGTCAAAGACATAATCGGCATAGGTGGATTTTTCATTATTCAGGCCTATGTTCTTGAGATGTTCCACAATCTATTCATGTTTGGTAGGGCATTAAGAGATATATACGAGAAGATAGCCAATGCTGAGGAAATGACATTGATACTTCAGAAACCACATGAGGTAAAAGATAAATCCAATGCGAAGGCAATCAAAGTCACAAGTGGAAGCGTGGAATTCAAAAACGTAAATTTTTCTTACAAAGCTAAGGAAGAAAGTGTGATTGAAAATTTTAATTTGAAGATAAAACCGGGCGAAAAGGTTGCCCTTATCGGTCCATCAGGTGGGGGAAAGTCAACTTTTGTAAAATTATTACTACGCTTGTACGACATTCAGGAGGGTGAAATTATTATTGATGGCCAAAACATCGCGGATATAACTCAGGACAGTTTAAGGAGGGAAGTTACGTTGGTTCCACAGGAGCCCATTCTTTTTCACAGGACTCTTAAAGAAAACATTAAATACGGAAACAGATCCGCTAGCAACAAAGAAATAATTGCAGCATCTAAAATGGCACATTGCCACGAATTTATTGAAGCATTATCTGAAAAATACAATACCCTGGTTGGCGAACGCGGAATAAAGCTTTCCGGAGGACAGAGGCAAAGAGTTGCAATAGCAAGAGCAATTTTAAGCAATGCAAAAATTTTGATTTTAGATGAAGCTACCTCTTCACTAGATTCCGAGTCGGAAGTTTTAATCCAAAAAGCACTTCAAAATCTTATTAAAAATAAGACCACCTTCATAATCGCGCACAGACTTTCGACAATTATGAGCGCTGACAGAATTATTGTTCTGGATCAGGGCAAAATTATTGAGCAGGGGACACACGCCGACCTAATCAACAAAAAAGGAAGCCTTTATAACAAACTTTGGCATCTTCAGATCGTAGGATACATGTAAAATTCCAACACAAACTTGACTTCAGCCCCGCAAAGAATTATTAATATTAGCCAAACTAAAATTTTAAATTATGGCAAATCTGGAACATTCATTCGATCAAAACGAGGCATGGACACGCATCCAGGAGTTAAAGATAGGTGTGGACGAAATCACCATGGAAGAAATAAATTCACTAAGGCAAAAAGTTGAGGACGCTTTAAAAGGTGGGACACTAACTTCAATAGGGCTGGAAAAAATTAAAAACACATTAAGAGATTTAGACGAAATTCTAAGTGTAACCTGGCTTTCGGAAGAGGGAGTTATAGCAACAGAATTGGCACTTACAGAGCTTACATACATAACTACGAAACTCTCAAAAGGCCTTACTTCACAGGAAATTTTAAGCCTCAAAACCTTTGCAATGGATTTGCAGAGAATTGAAAGTAATGGATTTATCAACAAAGAAACCATTGAGAAAATAGAGGTTTTAGCGGAAATTATTTCAAACATGTTGGAAGATGATACGCATTTGGACGAGAATATTCCCCCCAGTTTGGAGAGGGCGCATAAATCGCTCGCAACATTAACTTCCGATGAAGGGGTTTTTAAATCGATATTAAAGGACGAGAATCCTGAGTTATGCTCAAGCTTAAAAATTGCGCTTAAAAGTTTTGTAAGATCATCCGGCCATTACTCTGAGCTAGAGTTCCGAAATTTGAAGATTCTGCGCCAGCAACTGACAAAACTTAAGGAAGGAAACTCTTTATCTCCTATAGATCAAAATTATATCGAACTGCTCGAGAACCACATTACAGATATTTTAGATCCGGCTTTAAGCGATCAGAGCCGTTTTTCCGAAAAAGACTTAAACCTACTCGAGCAAACCAGGCTAAAAATCCTTAGAAAAAGTAATGAGGAAAGGGAGGCAATGCGAAATAAAATTGTAAAAGAGGGGTTTGATTTTTTTTACGATATTGAGGAAGGCGCATACATTTCAAGCATCGAGGACCTGGATAAAGATCGAGATAAAATTAAGCGCTACCTCATGGCAATTTACCAATACATGAAACAGGTTAAACAAAAACAGGGGCAGGATCTTGATGAGGAAAAATACAAAAATGGAATACTATCTTTTGGAAGATGGTTGATGAGAACCTTAATAAGGCAGACACTATATAAAGAGGTGAAAGAGAAGATGATTGAACCATTTTTGCAAACATCCGGAAACAAGCAAAGAACAAATTTAAATACTGCTTATCTAAGCGCTTTGGCCGCACTGGAAAGACTATATTTTGAGCTTTATAAAAGCAGAAAGTCCGCATTAGGATCGAATGAAGACAGTGAAGTTCAGAAAAACACAATTCTAAAGGCAGAATTTACGCAATTAAAGGCAGAAGCAATAGAAACCTTTAATAAAATTTACAATAAGTTAGGATACAGATTCAGCATACAAGCTGAGGAATTAAATTCTTTTGATGAATTCCTAAACCAACTGGGAGCAAATTCAGGAAAATTTAATTTAACAGATCACGACAGAAAAACTTTGGCAAAAGCTGTTATAGCATGTACCGAAATAAAAAAGCTGGAGGACGGCAGCGCAAATGTTGATGCTACAGGAATATATGAAGGGTTAATTTAGCTCTCCTCAATTCTTTTTAAAATCAGATCAGCCAAATATGAGGCAAAAGCTTTGTCGCCCCATAAACCTTTTTTATGATTGCGTGCATAAGTTTCCGCTTTTATAAATTCCTTCTGGTATTTATAGGGCACTTTGTAAGTATACTCAACAGCGTAACCGTTTTGTATCAGCCATTTGTTAAAATTCGTGCCATCCTCCAAAACTATATATCTAAGCAGCCTATCGTATTTATCAATATCATCCTGGCTTCTATCCGAAATTAATTTCACATAATTATTAAAAAGTTTTTGCAGCATAATATTTCTTGCCTCCTCCGCATAACATTCCTCCGGCTTATTGGGATGAACACTCTCAGGTGAATTCACGCCAATTAACCTCACTGGCATTTCGTATTTTCCAACCTTAACAACAATTGTATCACCATCAATAATATCGGTTACAAGGTACTTTTTATACTTACTCGTCGTAACTGCACTTATAACTTTGGACTTTGAACCAATATACGCCAAGCCAAAAGCTTTCATAAAGAAAACAACAACAAAAAGTAGAGTAAATCCAATTATAAAAACATAAAGAAAAATCTGCATGAGCCGATTATACCACAGGTTTCAAATAGGGTGCGATAAGCCCACGAATCCGCTTTAGCTCAGAAATCAAATAATCCAAATTAACAGGATAACCCGGTGCAGGAAAACTGAAAATTTCATGACGCTTTAAAATTTTAACATCGAAAGCAATATCCAGAAGAAAAGTAAAAACCCTAAAATGATCCCTCACAACTTCAGGAATCGAGTCCTCCCTTTTGCACATTCTGGTCATCTTAATTAGAGCCCTAATAACCAAAAGCAAACCACTATGAATTTTTGTAACATTATTCAGATCGGAAATACACATACACTGTCCCTCAAAAAACATGGCTTCCGGGTAGGCATAGCGCCATTCTCTAAAGGTTTCGGCAGCTTTATCAAATTCCCGCAATTCCATTAGCAGATGCGCATGATCGATACAGCTCAAAAAATCAGGATGAAAATCCGAGAGCAAATTATAAACTTCGCGCCTAGTATCTTCCTGATAATTACGACACTCTTGATGAGAAATATGTGAAATCCTCTTCTTCCGAACAAAATCAACTTTAACCAAATTTTCCTGCGGACCCTTGCTAATCATAATTTTATATAAGAAAGACCATAATTTAGCAAAGAATGGAGAAGTGTCAATTGAAAAGAGAGGCGGCTTGAGCTAGAGGCAAAAATGTGTTATAATATTAAGATTTAAAAAATTAATATTATGCCAAAACTTGCTCATGCCCCGGATCAGAATTTTCCTGAAAACTATGCTGAAAAATTAGAAAAATTCAAGAACATTAAATCTAGCAGCGGTACAGAAGCTTTAGAAAGTTTTATCGAGGGATTGGAGAATGATTTATCTATGTACACCATTGATATTATTCAGAAAAAATACGGTTTGTCCCCAGACTGGACATACGACCAGGTAAATCAGCTTAAAGATGAGCTTATTGAAGAGTTATTTGTGGAGGAAGAGGTGACTGAAGCTAAACCCGAAGCAGATAAAGATAAGAAATATCCGAAAAGGTACGAGAAAATTTACAATGATTTAAAAAACAGAATTATAGAGCTATTTATTCAGAAAAAGGATAAAGAAGCCAAAAAAATATTAGAAGATTTACATCTTCTATATGCTTCTAGCATGTTTAGCATGTTTAAAAGCAAAAAACCGGAAACCCTCCAAAATTATAATTTCCGAAACTGGAGCACAATGGATTATGCAGTGTTACATGAAGAATTAAGCGAGCTCTTTGAGGAAGAAAACAAGCAAAAAGCCATCACTAAAAGTAAGATTAAAAAAGTTCAGACTGAAACACAAGAAAGGGAGAAGAAGGAAAGAAACAAGAGACTGGACGATATGAATTTATGGAGTGGAGGCATAAATGGTAAAATTTTAGAGCTTGAATTGCTTGGTGGATCACAGGCACAGGCAAAAGATTACGACTCCAGACAAGTAGTAAATTTTTTAATTAAAAATGATCAATTAATAAGTAGTGAGCTAAAAAATCAGTTTTCTGAAGAGGAATATTCCGATTTAACAATTAAAATAAGAGGTGCAATGAATAAAATGGCTGTTCATGCACAATCCTATGCAAAGAGTAGAACAGAAAAAACACTATTAGGGGTATTGGCCGATTTATCCAAAGTTAAACAAAATTTCTTAAACCGAGCAGGTATAAATAAGTCACTGGCAAGGCGATGTTTGATAGATGCCTTATACAGGGTTGCAATATTTGTAGCAAACCCCGCTATAAACCCGGGAGACCCCGAAAGCCCTTACGATGAAAACGTTTTTCAAAAAGGTTTTAAACTGATGCATACATTATTAGCAAAAAAACTAATTAATAGAGGGATCATAGAAAAACGAGAGGATCTAAAGTTTTTTAGTGCAATTGGATCGCCTTTAGACCTGGGAGCAAGCTGCGACGCTGTATTTTTCTACAAAGATAAAAAAGGTCAGGAGCGGGTGATACCGGTTGATATAACAATGAGACCAAATAAGGTATTAAAAGGGCCAAAATATGGTGAGGTTTTTATGTATTACAAACACCCGGAAATAAAACTACCGGAAAAAGAAGAGTTCACTAAAAAAGGCCTTAAGTTTTTTACCTCAACCGTTGAAAGTGAATTATTAAAACGCATAAAAAACTTTGTGCAGGAGGTGGACAAAAAAATCACCATGCAAAACATTGGACAGCGACAAGGTAAAATTGATGAATTTAATTATTCGGATGGACTAACAGAGCTCCTTGAACTAAAAGAAAGTTTTCAGCAAAAAGAGGTTCAGGGGCAGAAACAGGAAACAAAAAAAGCTGCTTAAACAGCTTGTGGACGTGGAGAATAGTAGTAGAAGAGTTTAACCAGTTTTTCATATAGATCCTTGCGCGAAATTGGAATTGATAGATCAACAGGGCAATCAAAAAGTTCTTGCTTAATTGCTGAATCGAATCTACTTTTAAAAGTATTGAAGTCATGTTTATAAGAATTTTTATCAAACTCATTTATTCTAAGAATTAAGGAGTGAATCATCTTTACAAAAGTGTTAAGCATCTCTTCAACAGAATCAAAATCAAGAATAAAACCCGTAAACCCCTCATAATATAAAGCTTCTGGATGAAATTGACTAATTGCAGAAAAATATTCGTAAGCGCCCAAGTAATTTTCCTTTGCAATAAGTAATCGACCATACCAATAAGCCCCGTCAACTAATTCATCGATTGGCTCACCTTCATCCTCATAACCAATTTCTTGCAAGTGCTTAGTAATTAAAGATCTATCCACTGAGTGAAGATTGCCTGTAAAAAAATGAGGATCGACCTGAACTTCATTAGATTCTCTGTCCTCATTCATTGTAACTGAAGCAACTTTTGAAGCAGTTTTATCAGCCAGATAGCTTAAATGTTCACGTGATTCCGAATCCGATTCATGATCTTCCTCCTGGGCTAAAACTTCCCTTGCTCTAAAATCTACAACTGTAATATTCGAAATTGGCATAGCTAACTAATAAAATTCAAGCACACATTATGCTTTAAAAAGCTGGTAAAGTCAAGTTTTAAATTAACGAGTAAACATTTTAACAAGGTGTTGATAAACTTGTTGCAGGTCTTTTTCTGTAGCCCCACGCCTCATTGCCTGCTCAAATGCAACTGAAGTTAGGCAAGACGCCAAGCCCAAAGATGCTTCGCGTTCAGAAACTTCATTGTTTGTGAGAGGATAGTACTTTAGTGCCAAGTCAATCACAGGCTGAATTTCATTATTTTCCCAATGTGTAATCGCTTCATCCATAAACTTATCATAAACTGCGGGATTCCAGGATCTCAACATCTTGGCTTCAAGTAAATGAGCGTTAACCTCGCCAGCAAGGTACTGAGATTTATCATGCGGATTTTCATTAACCATAAATACATCATAAACATGAGAAAGCTCATGGATAAGCATTATTCCAAGCCATTCCTTAGATTTGAATGTTGTAGCAATCCTCATAGTTCTACCATTTGGTTCCGTTAAAATAGAAGATGGCATACTACTTGCATATTTCTCAGGCATATAAACAATTTCAAAGCCTTCATCAATCCTTTTCATAGCATCATCCGTATTCTCATAGTTTTCAAAAATAGCCTGGGTAGTTTTTGGTCCCATTGGGATTGAATAGAATGCACTATGTTTTAGAAAATCTAATAAATTTTGAGCCAAAGGGTCCGCATCCGCAAAAAGTGCTATAGCCTCCTCAGAAATTTTTTGCCACTTTTTCGACAATTCAATCATTTGAGAAACCTGGTCCTTGCTTTCTAGTTTAATTGGGGGGATTTCAGTGAAAGAATCCTTTGGATAAGGTTTTAATTTTGATTCAACAATGTCTGGCATTTGTGGATTTTTTTCTGTTTTGGTAGCCTCTTGTTGATGAATTTTTCCCTCGGGGAGGTTTGATTCACAACCAATTGCCGCTAGTGCAGCCATAGCAGCACCACCTGTTAAAAACTGCCTTCTTGAAATGTTTTTTGAGTCTTGTTTGCAATCAATCTCAGAATTAGAGCTCGATTCAGGAGATCTATTAAATAAGTTGCTTAGCTTCATAAAATTTGATTAATTATAAGAAGCTATTAAAAGGGATCTTAATAGCAATGTCAATATAAATGCCAGTCCAAAGCTCTACATAAAACTCATCCACATCAAATATCCACCCAAAAAAAGTAATGCAATCGCGCTCAAAAACTGCTTTTTCTTAAATCTCTGAGCCTGCTTGTGAATATGGTCCGGAAAACCAATCTTCATAATTCCTTTGATCAAAGTAGACCAGCCCAAAAGAGTAATAATAAGCCGCCAGTCGCTTACCCAAAGATTATGCAAAATCACAGTCACAAGCCCCATAAGAAAAGTGACATAACCGGTCGAAATAACAAAAGCCTTGTCGTCAGTCATCTCAATTGTCCGACCCAGCTGTCGAGTAATAATAAACAGCAAGCCAAAAACCAGAAAAAAGCTTCCCCAAAGCCTGGCGAAAAAAATCGAAATTTCCATAGGAGTGGTAGTTAAAAAATGGTGGGCCTGGTTGGATTTGAACCAACGACCAATCGGTTATGAGCCGACTGCTCTAACCCCTGAGCTACAGGCCCATTTTTCAAAGTTCGTCAAAACTCCCCGTAATCTTAATACAAATAATAAATCAAATCAAAACTTAATTTATTCTTCGGTTTTCTCTTCTGCTGGCTCTTTTTCAGCCTTTTCCGCCTTTGCAGCCGGTGCTGCTGCAGGAGTAGCTTTCTTTTCATTCATTCCATTCACAGCCTTCGTAATTCTCGATTTTTTTCGCGCAGCATTATTTGGATGAATAATATTCTTTTTCGCAGCTATATCAATCACAGAAAAAGCCCTCGGCAAATATGCCTTAGCCTCTGCCTCCTTGCCATCTTTAGCTAATTTAAGCGCTTGCTTAATTACTGTTTTCAGCTTGGAACGAAGAGGAAAATTTCTCTCTCTTCTTTTACGATTTTGGCGTAATCTCTTTTTTGCAGACTTAATAAGTGGCATTAATTTTTAATTTAGATATTATAAACGCTGAGATTCTAAGCGAATACATCCTTTAAGTCAAACAATAATATGAAAAATAGTCGTCATCTTGTGCTTGCCTCAGCTAGTCCCAGAAGAATTGAACTCCTAAAAGAGATTGGTCTGGATTTTAAGGTGGATCCGGCAGATTTTGAAGAAAAGGACACACACCTTACCCCAAAAGACCTTGTTGAGCATAATTCATTGGGGAAAGCTCAGGTTACAGCGCATAAACACAAAAATTCACTGGTTATTGGTGTTGATACCGTGGGTGTGGTGGGGGATACCATACTCAACAAGCCCAAAAATCATGCAGAAGCCAAAAAAATGCTCAAACTGCTAAGCGGCTCTAAGCACAGGGTAATTTCAGCCATCACTATAATTGATACGGATACTAAGAAGGCATTAACAGAAATTGAAACAACATATGTGTATATGGATGAGCTTACAGAAGAGGAAATGGAGGAGTATCTTGCAAGTGGTGAGGGGGATGATAAGGCTGCAGGCTACGCGATTCAGGGAAAGGGAGCACTTTATATAAAGAAAATTGAAGGGGATTACTTTAATGTTGTTGGATTGCCGATTTTTAAGTTAAGAAGGATGCTAAAAACTATGAATTATAAAATAAATTTATAGCTTGACAAGGGCGTGAAAGCTGATAAAATGTTCTCTTATCGAAAGAATACTGGAGGGAAGAAATAAGACCTGCGTCATGCGGGTCTTATTTCGTTATTCATATTTTTAGCTTGCGGATAATCAGACTAAATTGATACTATGTTTTAGAATTAATTAACCTCATTATTATGTTTAAATTATTGAAGTCGCTTGTAGCAGGGCTTATAGCCGGTACAGCATTGGGAGTACTTTTTGCTCCAAAAAAGGGGAGTGAAGTTCGCAAAAGCATAAAAAAAGATATAAAAGAAGGAGGATACGGGCTAAATGCATTAAAGGAAACTGCAATGGAGATGCAGGAAGACATGGTAGATAGCTACGAAGATATTAAAGAAGATGAAAGAGTGAAAAAAGGTGTTAAAAAAGCTAAAAAATACGGGAAAAAAGCAAAAAAGAAGGCTGACAAAATGTATAAGGAAAAAGTACCGGCAGCAAAGAGAAAAGAACTCAAAAAATCCGTAAAAAAAGCAAAGAAAACAGCAAAAAAAGCAGCGGA
>WJKE01000060.1 GCA_014729275.1 Candidatus Peregrinibacteria bacterium
TGGCGTAACGCTTGTAATATATGGAGGATCACCATCAACAATAGGCTCATTAAACGAAAACCTATATGTAGACATAATTCTGCCTCTAATATCCTCAGCATCAATCTCCACATTCACCTTCCGACCATCCGGAAAATTATTGGTAGGGTTAATCGTGATCGCATAACTGGATTTATCACCCGTATATGAAAATCCACTATCTCCCCTCCTATACTCAATACCATCAACATCCACCACAACCGAATCCAAATTCACACCACTAAGATCATCCCTAATAACAAAACTAATATTGGAATCCAAAAGAACATTTCGTTCTCCATTTTTTGGATTAGTACTCACTATGTAAGGCGGCTTTGTATCTTCAACACAACTCTGACCCGCTGCAAATGAATAATTACCATTAGCCACACCGGTAAGCAAATCCGAACTGTCTACCGCAGAAATATTTGAATCAGTAGTAGAACCCGGAGAAAAATCAAAACTTATATTAGATGAACTCACCCCGGTTTTACTCTTAAAAATTATCGTTCCATACACATCACCACTTCCAGCAGTTTTGTATGAAGAAAACATACTTGCACCGGCCAAATAAATTTTACCGGTACTTGTATTCACAGAATTATAAGGATAAATCTCAAAAATCGACTTACTACCTGCCTTAATTTGAACACCCGGCATATCCGCATCCTGATCTATGATCTCAATTTCTGCAGGATTGTAATTTAAAATTGCATCTGCTCCTTTTGAGTTTTGGCCTTCGGTATCAATAACAATATTAACCGCAGTTTCACATCCCGAAGTATATGAGCCACTCGCCGGCGACAAATAAAACCTTGCCGCACTTGCCTCAAGCGATGCAAATGCCATCAAAATCACTGTAAAAACAAATAATTTTGTAAGATATCTCCTTAATTTATACATATTTTTGTTTTAGTTTATAAAATTTCCCCGCGTTTATATAAATTATAAAATTCTATTGTTACATCCAAAATATTAACCAGACCATCAGCATTAAGGTCTGCGTGTTCATTAGAATCATAAAGATACTTCACACTTTCCACAAAATCCAAAATATTAACCATATCGTTTTTATCCAGATCCACATCACCGGCCAATAAACTAGCAGGAGCATTAGACGTATAATCCAGATCATAATCCTGCCCATAATTCAAAGTAAAACTCTGCAGATATTTGGTCAAATGCGATAAACCCTTAAATGAAACATCGTATTCCCCCGGCTGTAAAACATTTTCAATAGTCGCAATACCCATATCATTAGTATTCACATCAATTGAATATGCAGGAGTTGTTTTCCCACTCAAATAAAACTTTAACACACCGCTTGTACTCCAATTCCCTTCACTTGGCACACGTTTTTCAGGATGAGCAATTATTGTCAAAAGACCCAAAGTACAAGTAGGATCATTCACACAATCACTATCATCACAATCAATATTTCCGTCCAAATCATTATCAGCCCCATCCGTACACTCTAATTCCGGAACACACAAAGGCGAAGAAGAACAATCCGGATCCGCGCAATCAACTAAACCATCATCATCATTATCAACTGAGTCGTTACAAATATCTTCCACCCTACAAGAAGGATTAAGCGCACAATCATTATCATCACAATCAGTATCCCCATCCTGGTCATTATCAAGTCCATCACTACAATTCGCCTCCGGTAAACAAACCACATTTTGAGAACAATCACTATCTGCGCAATCTATTTGACCATCAGAATCATTATCAATCGTATCATTACAAATCGGTTCCGGAATACAAACAGGCTTACTCGAACAATCCGTATCATTACAATCTATAAATCCATCCGAATCATTATCTACTGAGTCGGTACAATTCAATTCAGGCAAACAAATAGGCAGCGAAGAACAATCACTATCTTCGCAATCTATCAGTGTGTCCAAATCATTATCCGCTCCATCCGAACATTGAGTCTCCGGATTACAATTAGGAGCAGTACTGCAATCGCTATCACTACAATCTATTCTGGTATCAAGATCATTATCAACCCCATCATTACACAAAACCTCGGGCTTACAATTAACAGCATTCGCACAATCACTATCCGCACAATCCACTTTTCCATCCAGGTCATTATCCAAAGTATCATTACAAAGAGTTTCAGGAAGACAATTCGCCGCACTACTACAATCACTATCATCACAATCCGTATCCCCATCCAAATCATTATCTATAGAATCATTACAAGAAGCTTCGGGATTACAATTCACCGCCTCACTACAATCACTGTCCGCGCAATCCGTATCCCCATCCAAATCATTATCAAGCTCATCATTACAATCCACCTCGGGATTACAATTCACCGCCTCACTACAATCACTATCCGCGCAATCCGTATCCCCGTCGCCATCATCATCCAGCTCATTATTACAATCTTCAGCCGGTGGAGGGGCCGGTGGCGGATCACTCGACTGACTTCCCTGAGAAGACAAAACCTGAAAACTCTCGCTCCCAAGATCATAATTGTTCTCGGATTCAGTCAAAACCTGAGCAGAAATATCAATATAATGATCAGAAATCGAATTATATTCTGCAGAAAATATAAAAATATCACTTACATCTGAATTCAAACTCAGATCATAAAAAGTCATTGTCACCTTCTTCCTGTTATCCCTGGCGTCAACAACCCTTAAAGGATCAAAAAGGCTGCCGCTCGAATTATTTACAAGCTGCAAATTTTCAGGTTCGTACCCGGCAGCAAACAAAATCTCAATATTAATACCATCAATAACTGTGCCCGGTGGAAAATTTGCACCAATATCCGAGGAAAAAGAAAATTCAACCTCTTCATTCTCGGAATCCAAAATATCCTTTACAGCGTGATCTATTATAAGAGTAAAATCCTCCACCTCAGTACCAACAGGCCCAATTAAATCTATTTGATAATAATTTTTATATTCTTCAGTACTCATCTTAAACAAAACCAGTGTGGCAACACTAAAAATTGACACCACACTCATTGTTTTCAATATTTTCAGACGTTTATTTTTCATAAATTTATGCACAAATTTATCTAAATATTATAGCATAAATAAGCCATTTTTAAAAGACAATAATAAAGAAAAAACCTATAATGAAACCAGTTCGTTTTGAGCCGTTAAAATAAACTTACCGGACCTGAATTCAGGCCTGGCAAAATGGAGTTGTGTCAAAGCTTTATCAGCATTAAACCTAAATTCATAAAGATCAGTAAATTCAGCATTTTTATCGATATTCACGTCCAAAAGCACAATATTAACCCTTGTAGACTTCTCATCAACAGGCCCTGGCCCATAATTCGATACTGAAATCTGTTCCCCCAGCGGAAAAAGTGTACCAATTTTTGGTGTCACAGCCACATCGCTTAACTCAACATGCTCATCAAACCTAATATCCTCAACAAAATCATTCAAAACTACCCCATCACCCAATAAATCAACATTTTTAAGCCTTGCTGTCACAGTATAAGATCCATCGGAATTTTCTCTAATTTGTCTAACAATTTCCAAACTTTCCTCAACCTGCTTAAGTTCTTCCGGTTTTTCAACAACCTTAGCCTCAGGATAAGACTCCATCTCAGGCACATTTTCCGTAGGCAAAGTTATTTCCTTCTGAGTCACTATCACAGTACTTTCAAAAGTCAAAATCGCGTACACAAGGCCAAAAATCACCATAACAAGCAGCACTATCACTACATAAAGTAATTTTTCTTTCCAATTATCTGATTTTTCTTTTAAAAATTCGAACATATTAATTTGTAGTTGTACTACTGGTAGATGTGTTATCTGGATAACTATATGGATTAGAATGCACCATATCAGGCATTAAAACCGGATACTCTGAAAACAATCCAATAATATTTCTATATAAATAAACCGAATCCCAAACATTTAAACTTCCATCCCCAACTGTGTAATTATAGGTTGTACTATTATGATCTAAAGTCACCTCAGCCCCAAAAGTATCTCCAGCCTTATAAACTGTCTTAAAATCACTAAAATTCGGACCTGAACTTCCATCAATTTTAGTTGCATCATCCGCAGCCACTACATACAAAATATCCTCTGCCAAAGAGTTTGGTACATAATACTCACTGGCTGTACTATCGTATCTATCCACTTGATTACCTGTAATCGAAAAATAAGGTGTAGATCCCGCTGAAGCCGCACTAATAGATGTAATATAATCCCCGGAAGTAACCAAAGCTCGAAGCCCCACATAAAACTCCTCATCCGAAACTGTCGAATCACCACTGGTATCTAAAGTTAAATCCCTATTTCCGCTTGAATCAATAATATTCCTTGCAACCAAATGATCCTTAGACCACAAGTAATAATTATCAACCGCATTATTATCAGTTGTTGTCGAAAAAGAAATCTGACCAATAACATCGGTTCTGGTATTACTTTCACTAATAAATGTCATATAAGCCTGAGAAACCTGCGTAGGCGGAGAAGTATCAGTTGCCGTTGAAAAATAGTATGTTTCAGTATCGCTAGCGCCCTGATCATCTGTCGCAACATATTCAACCTTATAATAAGTTCCATACTCAAGCCCCTGAGACCAAGAAAAACTCATATCTGTACCGCTTCTACTTAAAGTTCTTGTATAAGTAGGGCTGGCAGGATACCCCCAAGAGCCATCATCAAGCCTTTTATAAACCTTCATTTGTCGCTGCACAGAAGCATCCGTACTATCAGCTACATCAAAAGTAAACAAGCCCGGCGGAGAAACATCCGTAACAAGTTGAGTAGGAATAGTATCACCGGCACTTGGTGCCACCGTAGAACCAGCTAAACTTGTACCATCTACCGCAGGATTACTAATTACAGGAGCAGCATTTGGTAACACAGTATATGAACCTGCAAATGTCCCCTTCCTCTGAAGGTCAACATAAATCGCAGTATCAGTATCATAAGTAAGAATACCTCCAGCGCCACTCGGCAAATTTTGATCCGCGATCAAAGTTGCAAAATGCAGTGCACTGTAAGAAGCGGTATTCGCCGGATTCGAACTCGAAAGATCATAACCAATATCTCCCGAAATTGTAGTAAATGCAGACTCAGAACCTAAAACAGAATTATTATGAAGAGGAAATTCAACCGGATCGTTTGTACCGGTCATATCAAAAACAAGTGGATTTCCCCCTCCTGTATCCACAATATCAAAAATCAAATGATTAATAGCTGCATTATCGGTATTAACAACCAATTTTACCTCATTCTCTCCGGCTTTCCCATTTAACGGTTCAAAAGTAAACACTGCATTATCACCGTCAGCAGCCAAGGCCGGAGAAGCCGGATAAAAGACCGAAAGTAAGAAGGCCATCCAAATTGCGAGTATTTTTTTATTTTTCATTTTTGTCTTTTAATTAGGAAAATCCCAATATTTCGGTGAAATTATATGATCTTTATCATCAGGACCAATTCTACCACTATGATCCAAATCCGCATACTTAAAATCAGTACCACTAACCTCCATATCCCATCTTGAAGGCGAAATAATCTGATCCAAATCATCCGGCCCAATCGACATAGTACCTGAACCAAAATCCCCATATCTATCAGTATTTCTCGAACGAATATCCAACTGCTCATAAATATCATGATAATCAGTAATACCATATTTCACAAAAGCATTTTTTAGATCCGACGAATCACCATCCCTATTCACATAAAAATTCCCTTCCCAAGTAGTGTCCAACACGCCCGGGCTCGATTCCTTCTCAAATTCAGTTTTTATATAAATATCCTTAGTTCCCGTAAAAGTACCCGTTGGAACATTATACTGCCCACCGGTTAAGCTTAAATCTGTTGTCTCAAGCAAACTATCATCACTTAAATCATGAATATAAACATTACCAAGGTTAATTATCTCATCATTTGAAGCCGCTGCTGCAGAATAAATTCCATTTCCTTCATAATCATAATAAACCAACCTGGAAATCGCACTTACGGAAACATTTAAAGCAATAGCAATGATTGGCGGAATAGTCTCATTCTCATCCTTATTTATCAAAGAATAAATATAAGCTTTCTGAACCGGAGAAATATCTGAATCAATACCCGGAATAGGATCACCGGGATTACAGCTAATTCCGGAATTAACTGTAACCTGAACCTTAACACCTATGGCTGTTGAAAAAGTTAAACTTGTTCCAGAGGATGATTGATTATCATAATATGCCAATTTTGCCTTTAAAAATACATCATAAACTCCATTACAAACATTTTCAGGAACATAAATAGCATAATTTAAATTTTTCTCCTGCCCGGGAGCTAGCTCCACGTAATCCTCCTCAAAAAACACCCACCCATCCACTACATCTTCACCGTTCACTGTTCCTGACATCAACAAATAAATATACTGACTAGAATCGAAATTTTTTAACTTCATAACATCCTGAGTAACCACATCATCCGAAACTGATAACGTTTGCAAACTGTTAATAAAACCAAACTTAGGTGTAGAAGCAGCAAAACATACATTCAAACTCACAAAAAACGCAAAAAGCAACATACAAACCACTGCTTTTTCCCGCTTACCAAGTATATATTTTAACATTCTTTATTTTCATAAAATTTATCTAATAATTATAACACAATTAGACCTAATTTTAAAGCTAAAAAAAGCATTCAGATAAGATAATTAAGGTAAATTCATGGCATGGAAAAAATAAAAATCACTATAATCGGTTTGGGGTATGTTGGTCTTCCGCTTGCTCTTGAAATCAACAAAAACTGCAGGTTCGAAGTTTTTGGTTATGATATTGATGAAAAAGTTATCTCAAATATCAAAGAATTCCCGGTAAATTCAGATCCGAGAATTTTAAAAAACTCAAAAATTTTCATTATCTGCGTCCCCACACCTATAAAATCTGACTTTCAACCTGATCTTAAGCCCATAAAATCAGCAAGTGAATTAGTGTCAAAATACCTTCAAAAAGGCAATTCAGTCGTAATTGAATCAACAGTAAATCCCGGTGTTTGCGAAGAAGTTGTTCTACCACTATTAGAAAAATCAGGATTAAAAGGCGGAAAAGATTTTGAACTTTCACACTGCCCGGAAAGGATTAACCCCGGAGATCCAAAATGGGATGTAAGCAACATTCCCCGCAACATAGGTTCACTTACAAAAGAAGGGAATAAAAAAATTGCTGATTTTTACAGAACTTTCCTAAAAGCTGAAATAAATGAAGTCAGCTCTCTTAAAATCGCAGAGGCAACTAAAATAATCGAAAACACCTTCCGCGACATAAACATAGCTTATGTAAACGAACTGGCAAAATCTTTCGACATGCTAGGCATTGATCTAATTGAAGTCATCAATGCCGCCTCAAATAAACCCTTTGCCTTCATGCCTCATTATCCCGGTTGTGGAGTTGGAGGACATTGCATTCCCGTTGACCCCTATTACCTTATAGAAAGAGCAGCAGTATACGGATTTGAGCATAGTTTCCTAAAAAAAGCCCGGGAAGTAAATAATTCCATGCCCGAGTACACAGTTTCGCTTCTTGAAAAAAAACTTATAAACACCGGTAAAACACTAAAAAATTCAAAAATCGGCCTATTAGGACTGGCATACAAAGCAGACA
>WJKE01000061.1 GCA_014729275.1 Candidatus Peregrinibacteria bacterium
GCAGAAATTCCTTAAGATTGTGCTCATAGCATATTGGTGCTATTTTGTGCTAGGAAAATATTTGATAATTTAAATTTTATGTCTTTGGAGAAAGAAATTGCTGAAAATTTACTAAACAAAGAGGCTGTGAAGGTGAGTATTGAACCGCCTTTTACATGGGTGAGTGGTATAAAGTCGCCGGTTTATTGTGATAATAGGAAAATGATTTCTTTTCCGGAAGAGAGGAAGGCTGTTGTTGAAGGATTTAAAACTTTGCTTGAAGAGAAGGGCTTAAAGCCGGATGTGCTTGGAGGAACTGCAACTGCGGCTATTCCGTGGGCTGCGTTTTTGGCTTATGAACTGGATCTTCCAATGATATATATTCGTCCGGAGAAAAAAGAGCATGGAGCAGGTAAACAAATTGAAGGTCATTTAGAGGAAGGGCAAAACGTTTTGATAATTGAGGATTTGATTTCTACAGGGGGATCAAGCGTGAAAGCTGCAGAAGCAGTACGCGAAGCGGGAGCAAAAGTTGATGATATTTTTGCGATTGTGACTTGGGAAATTCCAAAATCCATATCAAGATTTGAGGAAGCGAATCTTTCTCTTAGTACTTTGACCGATTACACAAACATTATAGGGCTGGCATCTGAAAAAGGTGTTATTCCTTCAGATCAGTTGGATGCTATTTTGCAATTCAAGGAGGATCCGGCTTCCTGGGGAGAAAAAATGGGGTTTTAAATTTTAACAATAATAATTATGAAGAAAACATTTGCAGATAGACTGGTGGAAGCTGTTAAGGCTAAGGGGAATCCAATTTGTGTTGGGCTTGATCCCAGGCTTAATCAGATTCCATCCTATATAAAAAGAAAAGCGCTTGAAGGGAAGGATGTGTCTCCAATGGCGGCTGCAGCTGATAGTATTTTGGAATTTAATAAAGGAATTATTGATGCGGTCGCAGATATTGTGCCTGTGGTGAAACCGCAAATAGCTTTTTATGAGATTTTTGGGTATGAAGGTGTGCGCGCTTACGAAGAAACTTTGAAATACGCAAAAGAAAAAGGACTTATAACAATTGCGGACGCAAAAAGAAATGATATTGGTTCAACTGCGACCGCCTACGCCCAAGCTTTTTTAGGTGAAGTTGAAATGTTTGAAGATGAAAATGAAGTTATTTCTCCAATTTTTGACGCGGATAGCATTACCCTAAACGCTTATCTTGGAATTGATGGCATTAAGCCTTTTATTACAGAGGCTCAAAATTATGATAAAGGAATGTTTATTCTGGTAAAAACTTCAAATCCTTCGAGCGGTGATCTTCAGGATTTGGAAATGAAAGATGATTCAAAGATTTATGAAATAATGGGCTACTTGGTAGATAGTTGGGGCGCAAATGAAATAAGTGATAGCGGATACAGTAGTGTAGGCGCGGTTGTGGGTGCAACTTATCCGGAACAGGCTGCTACGCTTCGAAAAATTATGCCAAATTCAATCTTTTTAGTTCCCGGCTATGGAGCTCAAGGCGGGGGAGCAAAAGATGTAGCGCCTTGCTTTAATGATGATGGACTTGGTGCGGTGGTAAATAGCAGTCGTGGAATCATTTTTGCTTACGAAAAACTGGATGGATTTGATGAAACCAGTTATGCAGAGGCTGCGGCACAAGCTGCAAAAAATATGCGTGATGATTTGGCTTCAATATTTTAGGCAACCCGAGAGATTTTTTTAACGGATCTATATTTTGATCCGGGCTGAAGTAATGAAGGATTGTTAGTAACCTTAATAGTTACTATTCTTGGAGGATTATTGTTGTAGTTTGGGTAGCTGATTGTCTGCACAAGAGAATATCGACCTTTATTTTGCACACCCATTACAATTGTTGAGTGATTAAATTTTTTGTTTCCGGGCGCGTGTGTATAAATCCAATCTCCTTTCTTAAGTAAATCGGGGGAAGCATTACCTCTTGTATCATCAAAACGAGTTCCTTTTGAGTAACGGAAGATTGTGTGTTTACTGTAGTAGCCCACGGCAAATTCATATACCGCCATGGCCCAGGAATAACAGTGATATCCTTTAACTTTGTATTCCATAAAGGTAACTGCGGTTTCTATAATTTTTTGAGCCGGATCGAGTCCCTGTATTCTTTTGTGTAATGCAGCAAGCTTTTCTGGTGGAATCTTTTCACTAATTTCCCTTGCTTGTCTTATTGCTAACCGACTTCTTTTTGATGAAGGATTTTTCTTTATTTTACGGTCAATTCTGGTTTCAGTTTTTCTAAATGGATTAATTCTTAAATTTTTATAGTCCATGAGCGACCTTTTACTCATTACAGCATAATTCCTACTTTCATCATTTTTATCGCGGTAGTCTTCATATTGAAAACAAGAATTTGAGTTCATGCAGTCGGTTGAAGTCCTTTCAAAAATTTTGGATTTTTTGATATTTGAAGTTTTGGGAGCAAAAAGTTTATCTATAAGCGCGTTAACAGAAATTGGATCTGAAGATGATTCAAGTTCGCGAAGTATTTTTTTGAATTTTTGAGGATATAATTCTGTGAGTCTGTGAAAGGTTCGGAGATGATATAGTTTTAAGTGGTAAGTTTCGGAAATATTAAAATGATACATTTTTCCTAGAAATTCAAAATTTTCAGTTTTCTCTATTGCGCGTAAAAAGTTTATCAAATTATTAGGTTTAAGATCTTTTTTTAAAATTTCATTCAAATTAGCTTCGCCTTTTATAAGTTTTTCTTGCATTTTTTTTGTGAATCCCAACATTTCCGGTCCTGAAAGTGAAGATCTGCTCAAATTTAAAACAACCCGTCCACCATCAATTTCGTTTCTTGTATGCAGCTTGATTCCGTAAAAAGCGAAAATGGATTTCATTATTTCCCAGTCGCTTTTTACTTTTTCGGTTTCTTTAGATTCTGGTACTGATTCTTCCAAAGAACTTAATGACCTTATGCGACTGTTTTCTCCACCAGTTTCGTCATTATATTCTATGTTTTGATAATCCTGTGCTTGCTCTTTAATATTTTTAAAGAATTCAGTTTCTTCTGTAACTTGCTTTTCATATAGATCGCTTTGTTCGCTAATTGTTTCTTCCGGGATAATTAGGTAGTTATTGTAAATTTCCATGTAACCTTTGGCATCAAAATATCCGTAAACTCCGTTTCGTTCCTGGCGGATACCTGTTCTTTTGTTTCCCTGAGTGTCAACTATAGAGACTTTAGTATAACTTGGGGGAATAACATGGGCTGCGCCAATTACATATTTTGTATTATCCCTTAAATTTTGAACTTTAAATCCGTTTTCTGTTTTTTTGAGGTAAACTTGAGCACGCCTTTGGTAAATATCCAGATTGTCGGGATTTTTTAGTTTGGAAAGGTAATATCCTCCCTGTAAATCAATCATAGAGGCGTGGTCGGCAACTTTAAGGTGATTACTTAATTCTTCCCCGGAAGGTAATTTTTCGAAACTCTTTAGATAATTTTTGGTGTCCGGGTTTTCAAAAAGGCTTTCTCCTACAGCCTCCTGTGCATTTGCGGTTGAGGGGGTAAGCATTTCTTTAACACTTTCTTTTTCGCTTTTTTTTCTTTCTTTAAGTGCTTGTAGTCGAGTTTCCAGAGCTTTAACTTCTTTTTCTTTATTGGCTTCACGCGCTTGTTTAAGCGCTAGCCTAATTTCTTTTTCTTCTTCATTAAAGTTTTCGGGATTCTTAAAAATCAGGCGTGAGGCCTTAAAATTTTCTTTCAAATTTTTGAGTAATTTTAGTAACATTCAAAAATCAGGTTCGGTTATATCCAAGTATTATAACATGATTTAGCCTTTTATGCCAGAAATTGCTTTAGATAAAGCGTTATAATCTTCTATACTTAAATTCTGAGGGCGAATGTTTTGTGGAAGGTTTAAAGTTTCAAAAATTGTTTCAAGCTTTGAAAGAGGCAAGTCTAAATTTTTTGCCAGTGTTCGAATAAGTTTTTTTCTTTTTTGTGAGAAGGCTGTTTTAATTATTTTTTCAATTTTTTCGGCTTCTTCACTACTGAATCGATTAATTGTTTTTATATGGATAATTGCTGAATCTACCTTAGGTCTTGGATAAAAAGCCGTATTTTTAACCTTTTTTATGTATGTGGCATCTCCGTATAATTTTACCTGAAGATTTAATACGCTACTTTGCTCCTTGTCGCAGATTTTTTTAGCAACTTCGTATTGAATTAAGAGCGTTAAGGAGTCGGGTTTATTGGCATTTTTTAGAAAGAAATTTATAAGTGGAGAAGTTATGTTGTAGGGGATATTCGCTACAACTTTATATTTTATTTGAGGAATGTGATATTCAAGCGCATCGATATTTATTAATTTAAAACCAGGCTTTTTAAAAAATTTTTCTTCCAGAATAGGTATAAGGTCTCGATCTTTTTCCAGGCAGACAACTTTTTTTGCTTCTTGTAATAAATGCTCTGTTAAAGCGCCTTTGCCGGGTCCAACTTCAATTATTGTTTCTTCTGGTGAAATATCTGCAGTGCTAATAATTGTGCGTAAAATATTTTTATCTTTTAAAAAATTTTGTCCGAATCTTTTTTTTGCTTTAAACATCCTCGATTTTTATTAATTTTAACTTTTCAGTCCTGCCGCTTAAAATTTTTATCCGTTCTGTTCCAATTTTAAGTTCTTTTGCCAAGAATTTTATAAGTTCCTTATTTGCTTTGTTTTTTTCCGGTGGTGCAGCAATTCGAATTTTTATGGTTTCATCAGCCATAATTTCGCTTATACAGGTTTTTGGACTGCCTGGAATAACTTTAATCCTCAGATACCCGGTTTTTGGTAATTTTAAGTGCATTTTTAATCAAAAATTTGATGATAATATAGCTCACAAAAATATATGCAATTATTTCCCATTCAATTTTTCTTAATTCCGTAAGATTGAAGATGTTTTGGAAGAGTTGAATGCTTGTTAGGCTGTAAGCAAGTAGGAGAGAAATTATTCCGGTGAAAATTAAATAGATGTTTTTAAGTTTATACTTAATTGTTTCAAAGGCTTTGTTAGTTTGAAAAATTATAAAGAGGACTAAAATTAAGCTGACTGAGCTTAAACTTATCATTTCTTGTGGGGGAAGAGCTTCTCCGGGTTCCCAGCCGAGGCGTAAAGAGTTCCAGGTAAGAAGGCAGAGGCCTATTAGGCCCAATGTAACCCCATGTATTAAGGTGTTTTTAATGAATGGACGTGAGAAGATTTTTTTATTAAGGTCAGCGTTTGAAATTTCTTTAGATTCGGTTTCGCGAAGTGCAATTTCGTTTAACAGATTTATTACCAGGTCTATTATTAATATAGAGCTTATGGTAAATGGTAGAGGGGCTTTTAAGATAAGGGCAAATGCAATAAGTATTATTTGTGCAATTTTGCATGAAAGCGAATGGAAAAATATTTTTTCAAAGTTTGATATTACGGATCTGGCTCTGAAAATTCCTTCAATTAAATTTATTAAACTTTGGGGATTCCTTTTTTTAATTGTTACTACGTTTTCTTCCATATCCCTTAAAACCTCTTCCAATAGAGCTTTATCTTTTTGTTGTAATTCGGCAAAAAGAAAATCTTTTTCAGTATTTTGAAGCATTTTTTCAATCTTTTGCTTGGATAAAGTACGCAAATATTTACCTGTTATGACTTCAAAATATTGGGGGTTTATGAGGTTAAACTCTTTGGCAATTGCAACAGCATTCCGTTCTTTAATTTTTGTGGCGACATTAATTTTTATGCCTTTATCTTTTAATTCCTGAATATGTTTTTTTGCTTTTAAGTTTAGGGGAGTGGCGGTTCCAATCAGGCCCAGAAAAATTAGATCCTGTTCAGTAAAATTTTCAGTGTATTTGTCCAGTATTTTGTAGGGCAGCCCTTTATAGGCAAATGCTGTAATTTTTTGGCCTTTTTGATTTAAAACTTTAATTCTTTTTCGAAGTTTTCTTTTAATTTTTTCAGTAAGTTCAACTTTTTCATTATTAATTATAATTCTGGTGCATTTTTCCAGTATTTTTTTGGGATGTCCTTTTGAAAGTGCAAACACCTCTTTTGTGTCGATTTTTTTTACGACAGATGTCGAGAGCTTTTTTTCAATTGTTGTAGGGATTTTTGCAATTAGTTTGTAATCGTTTTTAAATTTTTGGATTCCGAGCCTTAGTCCGTTAAAAAAATTCTTAATTACCGACTCTGTTTTTTCGGCTTTGGAAAAATTTGTGTAAAGAGTTATCACCGAGATCAATTTTAATATTTGGTCTTTTCTTAAATGGTCTTTATCTACTGACATTATTTCGTTGTTGTCGTAGTTAAGAATATCAACCATTTTTTTGTTTTCTTTGAGGCTTATTTTATATTTATCAAGAAGAATACTTTTAACAATACCGTAATCTTTGGTAAGGACATTTCGAATGCTTGTTAAAATTCTTGTGGTATAAGCGAGTTTTAAATTTTGTGATGAAAAAACTTTAATTATTATTAAACTTAAAGGAAGGAAAGCGAGAGCTATAATAATTGCTAAACTTAAAAGATCCATTGAGTTTTATTTTAAATTTTTTCTGCGCCAGGTTTCAATTTTTTTGTGATTTCCGGATAATAGAACTTCCGGCACTTTTTTCCCCATAAAATCAGCAGGCCGAGTGTATTGCGGATATTCTTTTTTTCTTTTTAGGTTTTTTGAGAAGGATTCTTCATTTAAAGATTCTTTTTCACCCAAAACGCCCGGTACAAGCCTTGATATTGCGTCTACCATTACCATTGCCGGTATCTCTCCTCCGGTTAGAATGTAATTTCCTATTGATATTTCATGGTCAACCAGCATATCGCGTATTCTTTGATCGATTCCTTCATATCTTCCACAGAGCAGTATTAATTCGTCGAATTTTGCGAATTTTTCAACTTTGGTTTGAGTTAAAGTTTGTCCCTGAGGAGTCATAAAAATTACCGGCCCTTTGTTTTTCTTTTTAATTTTAGTGATTGAATCGTAAAGAGGTTGTGGTGTCATAAGCATTCCGGGGCCTCCACCAAAAGGTAAATCGTCAACTTTTTTATGCCTGTTTTTTGAGTATTCGCGGATATTGTGAACTTTGATATTTATTAGATTTTCATCAAGAGCACGTGCCATTATGCTCTCCCGAAAATAAGATTCAAATATATCCGGAAAAATTGTAAGTATATCGAAGCGCATAAATTAAGTTTACTATAAGTTTCAAAATTTTTGTAAAAGTTTTTTGAAAAAGGTAGTTGCTTTTGGAACAAGTAAGGCGGGACTTGCAAGTACAAATAGTAACACCCATTCTGTGAAACTTAATGGAACTGTTTTAAATACCGATTGCATGAACGGAGAGTAGATCATGAATAACTGTAGTATGAATGAAATAAATACAGCTCCAATCAGAAATTTATTTGAGAATAGTGATTTTATTGTGACAGATTTTTCTTCTTTACATACAAAGGCAAAAAGTAATTCGAATACTACAATTTCAGTGAAAACCAATGTTCGGGCATGTGAAGCTAAATCCATGTTGCGGACGTTTGTTCCTAAAGATAAATCCAGATTTAAGCCGTAAAAATATACTGCTATGTTTGCAATTATCTGGAAGAAAACTGCAATTGAAATAAATAAAAAGAATTTTTTGAAAATTTTTTCATTTTTTGGATGGGGAGATTCTTTCATAATTCCTTTGTCTGCTTTGGATTTTCCCAGTGCAAGTGCGGGCAAGGAGTCTGTTGCAATATTAATCCATAAAATTTGAAGGGGAAGGATTGGTAAAGGGAAACCCAGAATTGTCAGAATTCCTACGGACATTATGGTGTCGTAATTGGCGGATAGCATGTACTTAGTGAATGAAAGAATGTTTTTATATACTCTACGCCCTTCTTTTATTGTGTTTACTATAGTGGTGAAATTGTCGTCTTTCAAAATTATATCGGCAACTTCTTTGGTTGCTTCTGTTCCTTTTATCCCCATGGCGATTCCAACTTCAGCATGTTTGAGCGCGGGAGCATCGTTTACGCCGTCTCCAGTAACTGCTGTAACCTCTCCGGTAGATTGAAGAAGGTCAACTATCCTATATTTATGTTGCGGCGATGTACGAGCAAATATTGCGGTCTCGTTAAGTACTTCTTTAAGTTTTTTGTCATCCATTTTATCGATTTCTTGTCCGGTTACAACTTTATCTTCCGCTACACCAATTTTTTTTCCGATAGCCAGTGCAGTTACCGGATTATCACCCGTGATTATTTTTACTTTAATTCCCGCATCGTATGCTGCTTTTATAGAGCTTTTTACAGTCCTTCTTGGAGGATCCTGCATACCAACCAGTCCCACAAATGTAAGAGCTTTTTCTTCAAATTTTCCTTTATGTTCTTTATATGCAAATGCCAACACACGAAGTGCTTCCTTTGAATATGAAATTGCAATGCGTTCGATTTCTTTTTTGTCTTTTGCGGTTAATTTTTTAACTTTGCCGGCTTTAAGTATATGCGTACATTTTTTCAAAACTTCCTCGTATGCTCCTTTAGTATAGATTTCTTTCTTTTTACCGGTATCAACCAAAACACTCATCATTTTTCTTTCGGATGTGAATACTTTTTCATCAAGTTCTTTATATTTTTTAGACTTGGATACTTTTCGATTTAGAATTTTTAAAGCAATTTCAGTGGGATCACCAATAATATTTTTTTCTACAAATGAGTTGTTGCAGTTTTCGCATATTTCAAAAAGCTTGTCTTCTATTCCTTTTTTTGGTTTTATTTTTTTTCTGATGCGATATCCTTCTCCGCTTATTGTTTGTTCAGTAAATCCTGTATTAATTTTGGTTACTGTCATTTCGTTTAGCGTCAGGGTCCCGGTTTTATCTGAACAAATAACAGTTGTGGCGCCAAGGGTCTCGATTGCATTCATTTTTCTTACAATTGCTTTTTTTCGCGCAATTATTTGAACACCCATTGCCAGAGTGAGGGTAACTATTATGGGCATTCCTTCCGGAATCGCGGAGACTCCCAGGGCTACAGCTGTAATGAACATGTTGAAAATGGGAACCCCACGCAATAAGCCCAATATGAAAATAATTAATACCAATCCCAATACTATGAGTGCAATTTTTTTCCCCAATTGGTTCATCTGCCTTGTTAGGGGAGAGGCGGTTTCTGTTTGTTTGGAAACCAGATTTACAATTTTTCCAAATTCAGTTTCCATACCAATTGATTGAACTTTACACTTTGCTCTTCCGGTAGATACAATTGTTCCTTTAAATAGCTGTCCGCTTTTGTCTTTGGCTCCCGCTTTTTTATCAACGGGTACGCTTTCTCCGGTTAAAACAGCTTCTTCTACTTTTAGTGAAAAGGCTTCTAAGATTTCCAAATCTGCCGGTATTTTGTCTCCTTCATTTATTAAAACTATGTCGTCGGGTACCAATTCACGTACTGGTAGTTCTTTTTTTTCTCCATTTCTGATTACAACTGTTTTCGGAACTATCATTTTTTTTAATGCTTTGACTGCATTTTCCGCCTTGTATTCCTGAGAAAATCCAATTGCAGCATTAATTAAAATGATTACAAATATTGCCAGGCCATCGGTAATTTCGCCAAGTAATAAGGAAATACTTCCGGCAACAATTAGTACAATCACCAAAAAAGACGTGAATTGTGAGAATAGAATTTTTAGTATTCGGAATTCTTTAGCTGTCTTAAACTCGTTATATCCAAATTTTGCACGCTGGGTTGAAACTTGTTTAGTGGAAAGTCCAAAGTTTTTGTACTCTTTAGAAGTTTTTGGCATAGGAAAAAGAGGCTAATATTTTCTTTTAATATATTAGCAAAATCCATTTTTAAAAGGAATACTCTTTTACTATTAACGTTTCGAGAATTGTGGCCCTCTTCTAGCTCTTTTAAGACCAAACTTCTTTCTTTCCTTTGTTCTAGAGTCTCTTGTTAAGAATCCTCCTTTCTTTAAAATTACTTTGTTTGTAGGGTCAGCTTCGGTTAGTGCTCTGGCAATACCGTGTTTAATTGCATCTGCCTGTGAGTGCACACCTCCGCCTTCTACTTTTACAGTAACATCATAAGTTTTGTCAGTTCCTGTAAGTTTAAGGGGGGATTTAATTAATCCAATATATTCTTTTACTGAGCAGAATTCCTTTATTGTTTTGTCGTTGATAGTAATTTCTCCTGAACCTTTATATAGTCTTACTCTTGCAATTGAATTTTTTCTATTACCTTTACTATAAAAATATTTTCCACTTGGTGACGCTTTAGTAGGTTTAGCCTCAGTATCAGTTTTTTTAGTTTTCTTTTTTGCTACTGGCATTTTAAATTAATTAAATATCTAGTTTTTCAGGGTTTTGAGCAGTGTGTGGGTGCTCCTCTGTTGGGTATATTTTTAGCTTTTTCATGAATACATCCCTTAATCTGTTTTTTGGAAGCATTCCTCTTACAGCCAATTCAACTACTTTATTGGGTTTTCTCTCCATTAGATCTCGTGCGCTGATTTTTTTAAGTCCTCCGGGAAATCCCGAGTGTCTGTGGTAAAGTTTTTTATCCATTTTTTCTCCACTTAATGAAACTTTGGTTGCGTTTGTAATAATTACAAAATCGCCGGTATCCATGTGGGGAGAAAAGGTAGGCTTATCTTTACCTCTCAATTTATCAGCAACTTTAGTTGCCAATTTTCCAAGAGTTAGATCTTTGGCATCAACTATATACCACTTTTTTTCTATGTCTTTGGGGTTTACTATTGTAGTTTTATTCATTTTAAGTTAGTTCAATTTGTACATAAGGAGCATTGTCACCTTTTCGGTTTCCCAGTTTTGTTATTCTGGTGTAACCGCTAGTTCGGTCTTTATATCTATCGAGCAATACTTCCAGTATTTTTTTTGAGCTGCTGGTATGTTGTAATAAATCGTTGATTCTTCTAATTGCTTCTCTTTTTTCTTTTCTTTTTGCGATTGATATAAGGTTTTCAACGAAAGGTTGAACAGCTTTTGCTCTGTGAGCAGTGGTTTTTATTTTTTCGTGAATGATTAATGACATAGCCAGATTTCGCATTACTGCGGTTGTGTGGTCTTTATCTGAACCTAATTTTACTTTTTTAACTTTGTGTCTCATAAGGCGCTTATCTTATATTTAATTTTATTCTTCCGCAAGTGAAAGTCCTTTTTTCTCTAATGCGTTTCTTACTTCGGTTAAAGCCTTTTTACCAAATCCACGCAGGTTGGATAATTTGCTTTCCGTACATTTAGATAGTTGTTCAATTGATCCAATACCTCCGTTAATAAGAGCGTTAAGTGTTCTTGGAGAGAATCCCAGAATTTCAATCGGTGTGTAAGATTCCTGAGTAGGTTTAGCTGCTTCCTGTTCTTTTTCTTTTTCAATGATAGATTTAATGTCTGCCATGAATTCTTCTTCTACCATAATATTTTCAACATTAAATAGATTGAAATATGATTGAAGAATGTTGGATGCGAATTTAAGCGCATCTTCAGGTGTAATTGTTCCATTGGTCAGAATTTCCAGTGTAAGCTTATCAAGATTTGTCATTTGTCCTACACGAGTATCCTCCACGTCGAATCGAATCTTTTTGATAGGCGAGTAAAAGGCATCAACCAGAATCATGTTTGAATCAGTTTCCTGCTTTTCCATTTGTGCTACTGTTGTATAACCTACTCCTTTTTCAACTCTGATTTCCATTTTAAGCTTTGCTGCTTTAGTTAGAGTTGCAATGTATTGCTCCTTATTCAGGATCTCAACATCTGACGGGCATTTGATGTTTTTACCGGTTACTTCCCCCTTAGAATTTGCTTCGAGTGTAATTACCGATGGTTCCAGTGTTTCCTTCTTGATATGTAGTAATTTCAGATTCAGGATAATATCCAGAATGCTTTCTTTAACCCCCTCAATAGTAGAGTATTCGTGACTAACCCCATCTATCTTTACACCGGTAATTGCTGCACCGGGTAAGGAAGATAAAAGAATTCTTCGTAAGGAATTTCCAATAGTAACACCATAGCCTGTAGGAAGAGGGCTAATTGTGAATGATGCATGGTGGTCGGCATGCTTTTCCGTTTTGATTTTGGGTATGCCGATTTCCGCTTGAATAATATGCATAGTTGTGGTGTTTATTTAGAATAAAATTCAGTGATAAGTTGGTGGTCGATAACATTTTCAATGTCACCTCCTTCAGGTAGGGTAGTTATCTGCCCTTTAAGCCCTTTTGGATCAAAGCTAATCCAGCGGGGAGTGCGAACTTTTGCTTTTTTAATTTCATCAAACATCGGTGATTTCTTATTTTTTTCTCTTACTTCAAAATTATCTCCTTCTTTAACCTGTATTGATGGTGTTTTTACTACTTTACCGTTTAAGGTTATTAATCCGTGGCTCACCATTTGTCTTGATTGTTGTCTTGAGTTAGCCATTCCAGCTCTGAAAACAACGTTATCCAGTCTTCTTTCAAGGAGAATAAGGTAGTTTACACCTGTAATACCTTGTTTATTTCTGCTTGCTTTATCGAAATATTTTTTTGATTGTTTTTCGTTTATTCCGTATAGAACTCTTGCTTTTTGTTTTTCTCTTAACTGCTTGTTGTATTCCGATAATTGAGAAAATCTTTTTTGGCCGTGCTCTCCGGGTTTATAGTTTTTCTTTTGATATGCTTTTAATTTACTTTGACCATTTGCAAATAATATAACTCCAAGTCTTCTGGATAGTTTTGTTATTGGTCCTCGATATCGTGACATAGTAAAGTTAAATTAATTAATAATATTAAACGCGTCGTTGTTTTTTCTTCCTGCATCCATTGTGGGGGATTGGAGTAACATCGCTAATAGATATTAAATCCAGTCCGTTTCCAGTTAGCCCTCTGATTGCTTGATCTCTTCCCGCTCCTATTCCTTTCACATAAACATTAATTTTTTCCAGTCCGAATGCTTTTGCTTTTTCTGCCGCAGCTTCAGCAGCAACTTGTGCCGCATATGGAGTTGCCTGACGTGCTCCTTTAAATCCGGAAGCACCTGCAGATCCCCATGCAATAACATTACCGTTTGCTTCAGTTAAAGTAACTATAGTATTGTTGTAGGAAGCTTTAATATATGCATTGCCTATAGGTACGTGCTTTCTTTTAATTTTTTTGCCAGTGCGTTTTTTTTCTTTAACCATTATTATTTAGTTACTGTTTTTTTATTAGCAATTGTCTTCTTTTTACCTTTTCGTGTTCGGCAGTTGTATCTTGTTCTTTGTCCTCTAACGGGTAGTTTTTTTTTGTGTCTAAATCCTCTGTAGCATCCAATTTCCTGGAGCCTTTTTACATCAAGAGCCATTTTTCTTTTAAGGTCTCCTTCGGTTGTCATTTTTGAAATAATTTCACGAAGAACAGTGATGTCTTTTTCAGTCAAATTACTTACTTTAGTATCTTTATCGATTTTTGCTTCTTTTAAGATTCGTGCACTTAAGCTTCTGCCAATGCCATAAATTGCAGTTAATGCTGCTTCGATTCGTTTTTCTTTAGGTAGGTTTATCCCGGCTATACGTGCCATAATATTTAAATAGTTAATTAATTTATTAGATTAAGCTCAGAGTAGCCAGCATCCTTGGGGGGATGAATACTGACTACTCAGAACTTAATCAGCCCTGACGTTGTTTATGACGTGGGTTTTCACAAATAATTCGCAAAACACCTTTTCTACGAATTCTTTTACATTTATCACATCTTTTTTTTATTGATGGTCTTACTTTCATAATTATTTATGTCTATAGGTTATTCGTCCTTTTTTAAGTTCGTAAACGCTTAATTCCACTGTAACTTTATCACCCGGAAGAATTTTAATGTAGTGCATTCGCATTTTTCCGGATAAATGGGCATCAATTATACTTCCATTTTCCAATTCGACTTTAAATACGCCGTTTGGCAGAGGTTCTATTACTGTTCCTTCTGTTTCAATAGTGTCCTCTTTTCCCATAGTTATGCCTTTTTTTATAGTTATCTAGGTATAAGCGGTTGGATTTTACATTAGATATTGCTCTGATGCAATAGATTTTTTGCTTTTCAATTAATCAAATCGTTTTATGCTTTTGTGAGCGTTTCGTTTCCTGTTTTTGTTATAAGAATGGTGTTTTCTACTTGTATTGCATCTGAGTCGTCTGCGGTTACCAATGTCCAATTATCTTTTTGGGTAATCATTTTGTCTGTTCCTACTGCAAATATTGGTTCAATTGCCAATGTCATGCCCGGAGTTAGTTTTGCCCCCTCATTTCCATCGAAATAATTATTGATGATAGGTGCTTCATGTAATTTTTTTCCCACTCCATGTCCTGTTAAATCGCGTATTACATGGTATCCTTTATTTTCTACAATACTTTGTATTGCTTTGCTGATGTCGGAGACTCTGTTGCCGGAAATTGCAACCGCAGTTGCTGCGTTTAATGCTTTTTCAGCAGTTTTTAGTAGCTCATGTCTATTGTTTGGGCCTTTACCGCCAACTATGCATGATCTGGCAGCATCAGTGTGCAGCCCCTCAAAATAAACACCACAATCAATTGTAAATAGATCCCCTTTTTTTAAAATGTCTTCTTTTTTGGGAATGCCGTGAACAATGCCGGAATTAATCGCAGTGCAGATTGTTCCCGGGAATCCCTGATACCCTTTAAAAGAGGGGAGTGCGCTATGATCTTTAATGAATTTTTCAGCAAATTGGTCTAAATCGTAAACACATGTCCCCGGATTAGCTTTATTAATTAATGCTTCAAGTAATTTTCCCAAAATTTGCCCCCCCTGGCGCATGGTATTAATTTCTTCTTCGTTTTTAATAATAATTGTCATTTATGTTTCCATTATTGGTGCCAAAGTTTTATATGCGATTTTACGAACTTCGTCGATACTCGGTTCGCCGTCTATTTCAATTAATTTATCTTTATAAATTTCCATTGCAGGAATTGTTTCCTTTTTGAAAGCTTTTAGTCTGGTTTTTATTGCCGTGGGATTGTCGTCCGCGCGGGTAAATAATTCTCCCCCACATTTTTCACATTCTTCTTTTTTATAATAAGCAGGATAAACTTCTTTGCAGTCTTTACATATTTTTCTGGTTGTTAATCTTTTAAGCGCTGTTTCTTCAACAATTTTTAGTAGTACCGCTTTGTAATCGCGATCGTATTTATCGAGTAGAGCATTTAAAGTTTTAGCTTGTTCAACGGATCTTGGAATACCATCGAAAATAATTGCTTTGTTTTCTTCAGTATTTTTCATAAAATCTTCAACAATTTCCATAACAACTTCGTTTGATACAAGATGTCCGGCTTCAATAATTGATTTTACTTTTTGTCCCAGTTCACTGTCCTGATTTGCCAGTCGCCTTAGGACCGCTCCTGTTTCAAAATATTCCGTGTTGAATTTTTCAGCCAATGCTTTACCTACAGTTCCCTTTCCAGAGCCCTGCATACCAAATAATATCAAATCCATATTAATTAAAGTTATTTTTAGTAGAATTTACTGTAATCGTGCATTATCAATTGCGCATTAATTTGTCGGATAAGTTCCAGCACAACTCCCACGATAATGATGATTCCGGCTCCGGAAATTAATAAAGGCACTGAACCAATAGCTGCGCTTTGGAAGATAATTTGAATTGCCATTGGTGAGATTGCAATAAATGCAAGGAAAAGTGCTCCAAATAAAGTAAGCCTTTTTGAAACTTTTCCAAGATATTCGCTTGTTTGTTTTCCCGGCCTGATTCCAGGAATGTACCCACCTCTTTTTTGAATATTTTCAGCTACCTGCACGGGATTGAATGTAATTGAAACATAGAAGTATGTGAAACCGATTACGAGCAGGAAATAGAATAAAAGATAAAGGGTTGTTCCTGCCTGGAAAAGTGCAGTAACTGTTGAGCCAAAGGTTTGAAGGCTTTCAGATTTTGCGGATGCGAGGAAGGAGCCAAGAATTCCGGGGAAGCTTATTAAAGCGACCGCAAAGATAATGGGAATCATTCCCGCCTGGTTTATTTTCATTGGCAAATATGCCTGTTCGGTTTTTGCTTTAACGCCTCTGCCTGCATAAGTTAATGGTATTCGTCTTTCCGCTTCAGTAAATAGAACCACAATCACCAGTAGTATTAGAGTAACAAGTACCATTAATATAAAAGGCATGAGCTTGGTTTCGTCGTCTTGCGCAAGATATAGGCTTTTTCCAACCATAGTTGGAACACGTGCTAAAATACTCGCAAAAATTATAAGTGAAATTCCGTTTCCAATTCCTTTTTCAGTTATTTGTTCTCCAAGCCATACAAGAAGAATAGTTCCCGCGGTAATTGTGAGCATTGCGGGTAAAATTACTCCGGGATTATTGATATCGGCGATGATTGGAATTTGTGCCTGTGAATTCAGAAGTAAAATCATTCCATATGATTGTAGGAATGCAAGCGGCAATGTAAGCCATCTTGTGTATGAGTTGATTTTTTTTCTTCCTTGTTCTCCTTCTTTGGAAAGATTCTCCAATCTCGGGATTACAACCGTTAATAATTGGATGATGATTGAAGCGTTGATGTATGGAGATATCCCCATTAATACAATTGAGAAGTTTTCGGTTCCGCCACCGGTTAGAAGGCTGAACATATCGAGTAGGTCAGAGCTTTGTTGCGACATTGCCTGAAGTGCTTCTATGTCAGCTCCGGGTACTGTTATGTGCGCCAAAAATCTATAAATAATTAGAATTGCTAAAGTGAAAAGAATTTTTTTTCTTAAGTCCGGAGAATTCCAGATCTGGGTTAAATATTTTAACATTTTTAATCTTTTTTAGGATTTTTTGGTTTTTCAGTTTTTTCTTTTTTTACTGAGGGGAGAATAACTTTGCCTTTAGCCTTTTCTACTTGTTTAATTGCAGAAGCTGAAGCTCGATCAACGCTAATGGTTATGGATTTTTTTAATTCTCCTTTTCCACCTAATAATTTAACAGGTTTATCTTTTTTGGATACCAGGTTTTTTTCCAATAATTCTTTGATTGTTACTTCCGCTTTATCGTCGAAAATTTCAAGATCTCCAACATTTACCACTTGATAATCAACATAATTTGGATTTTTAAATCCTTTTAGTTTAGGCATTTTTCTTAAAAAAGGTGTTTGACCTCCTTCGAATCCCGGTCGTCTTTTTCCGCCTGTTCTTGCTGTTTGTCCTTTCATTCCTTTACAACTGTATGTTCCCATTTTAGAACCGTTTCCTCTCCCGATTCTTTTCTTCTTTTGGGTAACTTTAGATTTTAGATTGTGTAATGTCATCTTATTTAGGATTTACTGTTAGTAGTTTTTTTGTGTGCTGTTTTTTTAGAAGCGGCTTTTTTTGGAGCAGATTTTTTAGGAGTGTTTTTTTTGGAAGCGGCTTTTTTATTTGCTGCTTTGGGGTTAGCTCCTTTATTATGTTCTGTCGCTTTTTTTTGTGCCGCAGATGCTTTTTTTGCTTCAGCCTTTTTTCTTTTTACCATTACCGGCGTTTCTCTTAATAATTTCAGAGCTTCGTATGTTGCCCGGCTATTGTTTAATTTATTATTGGTTCCGAATGATTTACTTAAAATATCTTTAATTCCTGCAAGTTCCAGTACTTTTCTGATTGGGCCTCCAGCTATAATACCAGTACCAGGTCCTGCCGGAAGGAAAACGATTTTTGCAGATTTATATTTAATTTTAAGATCGTGGGGGATAGTGGATCCATCAAGTGGAACCTTGATTAGCTCTTTTTTTGCTGAAGCGATTGCTTTTTTGATAGCTCCGGTAACTTCGTGCGATTTACCTACACCAATACTTACTTTATTTTTTTTATTCCCAATTGCCACAGTAGCTCTAAACCTAAGTTTTCGTCCACCTTTCACCACTCTTGTAACTCTATCAATTTGAATTACTTCTTCTTCGAACTCTTTAGGTTCTCTTTTGTGAAATTTAGATTTACGGTGTGCTCTTTTAGCCATAATTAGTTATATATTATATTTTTAGTCCTCCTTCACGAGCTGCCTCTGCCAAGGCTTTTACGCGACCGTGATATTTATATCCATTTCTATCAAATGATACGGATTCAATTTTAAGTTCTTTTGCTTTTGAAGCAATTTCTTTTCCGACTTCTACCGCTTTTTCAGTTTTAGTTCCTTTTTTCTTTGACTTTAGGCCTGAAGCCTGGGCCAAAGTTTTTCCCGTTTTATCATCAATAATTTGCGCATAAATGTTTTTAAGGCTTCTGAATACAACCAGTCGTGGACGAGTTGGATTAGCCAGAATTTTTTTTCTGGTGCGAGTGTGTCTTCTACTTCTTTTTAATTCTTTTACTTTAGACATTTTGTAGTTAATTTATTATATTTACGCAGCCTTTGCCGCCGCAGCTTTACCTGCTTTTCTGATGATTCTCTCATCAATGTATTTAATACCTTTTCCTTTATAGGGTTCAGGTTTTCTGTATGATCGGATTTGTGCCGCTACTTCTCCAACAAGTTCTTTGTCATATCCTTCAATAATTAGGATGTTCTTATTTTCTTCATCAAATTTTATTTCGATTCCCTCGGGTAGTATGTATTCAATAGGGTGAGAGTAGCCAAGAGACAAAGTTAATTTTTTACCTCCTACATTTGCTCTGTATCCAACTCCAACAATTTCCAGTTTTTTTGTGAATCCGTTTGAAACTCCTTCCACCATATTCGCTATTAAAGATCTTGTTAATCCATGTAGGGATTTGTTTAGTTTAGAATCGTCCGATCTGCTTACCAGGATTTCGTTTTCTTTTATTTCCACTTTCATATTTGGGTGAAGCTCTCTTTTAAGTTCTCCCTTAGAACCTTTTACACTTATATTATGTCCGTTTAGTTCTACGGTTACTCCTGATGGTATACTAATTGGCAATTTTCCTATTCGTGACATTTTTTTACGTTATTAATATATTTCACAGATTATTTCTCCTCCGAGACGCAGTTTTGAAGCTTCAACATTGGACATTACACCTTTATGTGTAGAAATTATTCTTATTCCAAGTCCGCTTTTAATTGGTTTTAAGTCTTTAGATGCGGTAAACAGTCTTTGTCCGGGTTTTGATATTCTTTTAAGTGTGAGGTCTTTTCGCTTTTCATTAAGGCTTATTGTTATAACTTTTTTCTTATTGTTTTCAGTTACTTTGTAGTCATCAATGAATCCATATTGTTTAAGAACTCCGGTAATACCTTCTTTAATATTTGAATGTGGGACGCGGACTTCCTGGTGGGAAGCTCTAAGTCCGTTTCTTATTCTTGTCAGTAAATCTGATATTGTGTCTGTGTACATTGTTTAGTTGTTATATTTAAGTGAATCTTACCAGCTGCTTTTTTTAACTCCCATTATTTTTCCTTGAGACGCCAGTTCTCTGAAACAGATTCTGCAAATTTTAAACCTTCTCATGTATCCTCCGATTTTTCCGCATTCTCTGCATCTATTGTAAAGTCGTGTCGGTTTTGTGATTTTTTTACCGGCTTTGAACTCTGATAGAGCTTTCTTGTGGTTTTTTCTGTTTTTTACGAGAAGTGCTGTTCTAGCCATATTAAATTAAGATTATTTTTCTTTTTTAAACGGGAATCCCATTGCTGCAAGCAGTTTATATGCATGTTCGTTATCTTCAGCCGTAGTACAGATATTTACCTGCACACCGTGTAGCTTTATTACATCATCCGGGCTGATTTCAGGGAATACAATGTGTTCTCTGAACCCAACCGAATAATTTCCACTTCCATCAAACGCTTTGCGCGATAATCCTCGGAAGTCCCTTACACGGGGGAATACAATGTTAATCAATTTATTTAAGAAGTCATACATTCTTTTTCCTCTTAATGTTACTGATAATCCTACAGGATCTCCAACTCTGATTTTAAAGTTTGATATTGCTTTTTTTGCTTTGTTGACTACGGGTTTCTGGCCGGTAATAGCTGCCATGTTTTCTACAATATTCGAGAAATCTTTATTTCCTTGTGCTTTTGTATAGCTTCCTATTCCGACATTCACAACTATTTTCTTAAGTGCGGGCACAGCCATAACATTGCTTACTTTAAGATCTTTTTTGAGTTTGGGATGGATCTCTTTTTTTACTCTGGTTTGTAAATCTACTGGATTAGCCATATTTATAGTGATTCGTTACATTTTTTACAGATTCTTAACTTTTTACCTTTGTCGGTTTTTTTGTATCCTACGCGTGCCGCTTTGGAGCAATTTGGACAGATAACCATTACGTTTGAGCTGTTTAATGCCGCTTCGTAGGTTATTCTTTCTCCCGGGCGTTGTGTAGTAGCTTTAATATGTTTTGTTCGCATATTAACTTTTTCTACCACTACGCGGTTTTTATTTTTTAAAGTTTTAAGAATTTTTCCTTTTTTACCTTTATCTTTTCCGGTTGTGACGACAACTGTGTCGTTAACTTTTACTTTCATAATTTATAATACTTCAGATGCTAATGATATAATTTTTTGGAAGCCCCGGTCTCTTAATTCTCTTGCAACCGGCCCAAATACACGAGTTCCTTTTGGCTGCTTATCTTTATCTACAATTACAATTGCGTTTTCATCGAAACGAATGTAGCTTCCGTCTTTTCTTCCGAACTCTTTTACCTGTCTAACAACAACCGCTTGTACCACTGTTTTTTTCTTAATAAGTCCTCTCGGTGCAGCTTCTTTAATTGAAACTACGATAGTGTCGCCAATACGTGCATATCTTCTTTTAGACCCACCCAGCACTTTAATACATTGCGCGGTTTTTGCTCCGGTGTTGTCAGCTACTTTTAATTTACTTTCAGGTTGTATCATGATTTATTTGGTTGCTTCTTTATTTTTTGGACTTTCAACTGTCCATTTTTTTAGCTTACTTATGGGACGCGTTTCGTAGAATGTTACTTCGTCTCCAATTTCATACTTTTTTCCTTCAGGATTATGTACATGAAATTTCTTGGAAATTCTATACCTTTTTTTATATTTTGGATGTGACACGTACCTGTGTACGGTAACAACCAGTGTTTTCTCTTGCTTATTTGATGTAACTGTTCCTTTTTTTTGTCTCATACAGCTTGATTGTTAGGAGCTAATAATTCTCTCTCTTTTTTAAGTGTGTGAACTCTTGCAATTTGTTTTTTTAAGAGTCCGATTTTGTGAATATTCTTAGATTGTCCGTTATCTACTTCAAATTTTACTTTAAATAGGTCTTTTATAAGACTTTTAAGTTCGTCTGTAAGTTTCTGGTCGTCCAGTTTTTTTAGCTCTTCAAGTGTTTTCATAATTATTTCTCAAGAGTGTTAATGAATTTACATTTTACGGGAAGCTTGTGGGCAGCCAATCTCATAGCTTCTTTTGCGGTATTGGGGTCAACTCCTTCCATTTCAAATATTACTCTTCCCGGTTTTATTGTTGCTACGAAATGATCCGGTGCACCTTTACCACTACCCATAGGTACTTCTGATGATTTTCTGGTAACGGGTTTGTGGGGGAATATAGTAATCCAGATTTTTCCTCCTCTTTTTGTATATCTTGTCATTGCTCGTCTTGCCGCTTCAATTTGTCGTGAAGTAATTTCACCTCTGCTAACGGCTTTTAGACCGAATGTTCCGAATGATATTTTAGTTCCTCTTGTCGCAATCCCTTTGGTTGCGCTTCTTCCCCGGAATACCTTTCTATGCTTTTGCTTTTTAGGTTGTAACATATTTTAAGATTCTTTAATTTCTTCAATTTGTTGTTGTAATTTTACTTTCAGGTCTTTTTCGAATACTTCTCTTTTGTAAATCCAGACTTTTATACCAATTTTTCCGTATGTAGTGTTAGCCGGTAATTTAGCAAAATCTATGTCAGCTCTGAAAGTATGTAAAGGTATTTTACCTTTTGAAAAGAATTCTCCTCTTGAAATTTCAACTCCGTTTAATCGTCCTCCCAAATAAATTTTTACTCCTTGCGCTCCCGATTCCATAACTTTGTCTATTGCCACTTTTGCAGCTCTTCGGTATGAAATTCTTTTTTCTATCTGCCTAGCGATGCTTTCTGCGACAACCATTGCATCAAGCATAGGCTTTTTAATTTCTTTAATATTAATCGCGAATGTTTGGTTGAATTTTTTTGAAAGCGTATCTTTTAGCTTTTCAATGACCTCTCCACCTCTACCAATTATTAATCCGGGTTTTGCAGTGTTGATATTGATTAAAATTTTTCCTTGGGTTCTTAATATTTCGATTTTTGAGATTCCTTCTGTTGGTAGCGAGCTTCTAATTGCTCTTTCAATGTCCAGGTCCTGACCGAAAAGTTTTGCATAATCACCTTTTCCCGCGTACCATTTTGCATCCCAGTCTTCTGTGATTCCTATTCTAATACCTTTTGGATGTACTTTTTGTCCCATTTTAACTTAATTGGTTAGATACTTATTCTTTCTTGGCTTTTTTAGTGGCAGTTTTTTTAGCTGCCGGCGCTTTTGTTTTTACTTTTGCTTCGGATTTTGTCGCGGACTTTTTTTCGTCGCTTTTTTCAGATTTTGTCGATGTAGATCCTACCGCTTTTGCTTCATCTTTTAAAGCCAATGATACTGTAATATGTGATGTTCTTTTCAGAAGCGGGTGAACCCGTCCTCTTGATACCGGAATTCCTCTTTTGTATGTGGGGCCTTGAGTTACGATAATTTCTTTAATATATAGATCGTCTTTATTCTGTTGAAAATTGTTTTCCGCGTTTGCGGCAGCTGATTCGATAAGCTTTTTTAATACCGGTGCGGGTTTTTTATTGGTAAATTTTAATATGTCAACTGCTTCATTTATGCTTTTGGTTCTGACTAAAGCTGCAATGAGATTCGCTTTTTTTGGTGATATTCTAACTTGTCTTAGTATTGCTTTCATAATTTGTCAGTTGATTATTATGTTTTAGCCAACTTACCTCCGTGGCCTTTAAATAGTTTAGTAGGGGAGAATTCTCCGAATTTATGACCAACCATGTTTTCGTTTACGAATACAGGGATGAACTGCTTTCCGTTGTGAACCGCGAAGGTATGTCCAACGAATTCAGGTGCAATATCTGATTGTCTTGACCATGTTTTTATTGGCCTTTTTTCTCCTTTTTCATTCAGAGCTGCAACTTTTTTTAGCAGTTTCGGGTCTACGTATGGTCCTTTTTTTGAGCTTCTACCCATGGTTAATTATAAGTTATTATTTTCTTCTTCGATCTTTTACGATCATTTTATTAGTATAGTGTCGTTTGCGTGTTTTAAATCCCAGTGCCGGAAGTCCCCAAGGTGTTTTTGGATTTTTGAGTCCGATGGGGCTTCCTCCTTCACCACCCCCATGTGGGTGATCTACCGGGTTCATGGCTTTACCTCTTACTTGTGGTCTTCGTCCCAAATATTTTTTTCTTCCCGCTTTACCAATTTTAACATTATCGTGTTCAATGTTGCTTACTATTCCGATAGTAGCGTAACATTCTTTGTTTACAAGTCTAATTTCTCCGGATGGCATTTGAATTTGTGCGTGATCTCCTTCAAGAGAAATTAATTTTATGGCAGATCCGGCGCTTCTTCCCATTTGTCCGCCTTTTCCTTTGTGCAGTTCAACATTGTAGATGTTGTATCCAACGGGAATATTTTTAATTAATAACCTGTTACCATTTTTGATTCTGGTTTTTTCTCTTGTTTCAACCGTGTCGCCAACTTTAATTCCTTCAGGAGCAATATGATATCTCTTTTCTCCGTCAGAATAATTCACAAGTATGATGTAAGCAGTTCTGTATGGATCATATTCAATTGCTTTTACTTTTCCAACTACATTTAGTTTATCAGTTCGTTTAAAATCCATAACTCTGTATTTTCTTTTTACGCCTCCACCTCTGTGGCGAACCGTAATTCTTCCCGAGTTGTTTCTACCTGTTACTTTTTTTACTTTTTTAAGTAGTGATTTTTCGGGTTTCGTTTTTGTTACTTCATCAAATGAAGCGATTGTCATTTGTCTTCGTCCCGGTGTAACTGGTTTAAACTTTTTTACTGCCATTTTATTTACTTCTTAGATTTAGATTTAGTCTTTGCTTTAGCGGATTTGCCATCTTTTAAAGCATTTGGGTCAATAGTTTTATTATCTTTAAGTGTGACTATTGCTTTTTTGTGAACCGGTCTCTTTGTAAATTCGTGTCCGCGTCCGATTATTCGTGTTTTTTTAGGTACTACCATTGTTTTTACTGTTGCTACTTCTACCCCGTATAGGGTTTTTACAGCATTTTTGATGTCAATTTTAGTGCTATCTTTCTTAACAAGAAAGGTGTATTGACCGGAAGCTTGCTGATCAGAGCTTTTTTCAGTTATTATTGATTGTATTATTGTTGAGTAATCTTTCATTGTTCTTTATTTACTTTAGAAAAGTTTCTTTTAGTTTATCGACTGCGTCTTTAAAAATAACTATTGTTCGATATTTTTGTAGATCGTGAATGTTTAGGTAGGGAGCTAAAATTGTTTTAGCGTTAGGTAGGTTGCTGCTTGATTTTTGAATTACCGCGTTTTTTTCAGGAATAACTATTAGTGTGTTTCTTTCTATTGGTAGCTTTTTTAGCATTTCGTTGAACTCTTTTGTCTTTGGCGCGTCGGCATTGAATCCTTCGAGCCCGATTATTGCATTGTTTTTAGCTTTATATGATAGGGCAGAGAATAATGCTGCTCTTCGTTGCTTTTTTGGCATGTTTTTACAGAAGTTTCTGTCATTTCGAGGACCAAATGTTACTCCACCGCCTTTCATGTGTGGAGATCTGATTGATCCCTGGCGCGCTCTACCTGTTCCTTTTTGTCTGAATGGTTTTCTTCCTCCACCTCTTACTTCGCCTTTTGTTTTAGTATGGGCAATTGCTACTCTTTTGTTTGCAAGTTGCCTAATTAAAGCCTGATGTATTAAATCTTCATTGTATTTAACTTCAAAAATTTCTTTCGGTAGGGTAAGGCTACCATTTTTTTCACCTGATTGTGTGTATAGATCTACTTTCATTTTAATATTTTCTTATGGTGATAAGTCCTCCGTTTGGGCCCGGAACCGGTCCTTTAAGGCAAATAATGTTCTTTTTTTTATCTATTAATATTACTTGTTTGTTTAGTGTGACTGTTGCGTTCCCCATTCTTCCGGGGAGTTTTTTTCCTTTGTGGATTCTTCCGGGTTTTGTACATGCTCCTATTGCTCCGGGTTCTCTGTGATGGTGTGAACCATGAGATTCGGGACCTCTAGAGAAATTGTATTTTTTGATTACCCCCTGGAATCCTTTACCCTTTGAGGTCGCGCTAATTTTTACCTTTTCATTTTCTTCCAGTGCGTCCAGAGTAACTTTTTCTCCTTTTTTATAGCTTTCGAGTTCTTCTTCCGCAACTTTGAATTCTTTAATATATTGGAATTTTTGAGTCTTTTTTTGCTTTTTTAGCTCTTTTAGACCCAAAACAACAGCACAGTAGCCGTCTTTTTCAGAATTTTTGACCTGTGTAATTTCGTTTGGTTCACAAAGTACTACAGTAACGGGGACAGCCATCCCATCGTCCTGTATTAATCTGGTCATTCCTACTTTTTTTCCTAAAATTCCTGACATGTGTTTTAGAGGTTAATCGCTTTAAATTGCGAGCTCTGTGAAGATTCTTTTGAACCCGAACAGAGAATTTAACTTAAATCTAACTAATTTTGCCGTTAGACTATACAAATCCAAATTTGCTTAGTCAATAGTAAATTTGAAAAAAATGCCTTTTAAATGGAAAAATTATGTGCAAATATTGGATTCCTAAAAATAACTATTTATATTTTGGAGATAAATACTGAAAGGAATGATGGCGAAACCGGCTATACCTTGCCAAATGACAGGTGTGGTCTTGTTATGAGTGCCGAATCTATCGTTGAATATCATGCGAAGAGGGTTTGGCAGAAAAATAGAGGCTTTGATTTAGATGATATTATGCAAGAGGCCAGGATGGGAGCTATTAGGGCAGCAATAAAATTTGATCCGGATAAGTCTTCTTCTTTTAACACTTACGTTTCTTATTGGGTAATAAATATGATTTCCAGATGGATCAGATCCAACCTTTCCGTATTAACAGTGCCTGATCATTTAATGGCAAGAGCAGGTATATATAGGCGTGAAGTTTTTAAGGAAGAATCTCCATCTGTTGATGAATTAATTGAAATGTTTGGAGTTTCAAAAGTGACTGCTGAAAAAGTTAAGCAGATAATTGACAATGTTGGTTTTGAAACTTCGATAGATGCTCCGATTAAATTAGATGAAAATATGTCTTTGAAGGATGTTATTGGAGAGGATTGTGTAGTTTTGGATAAAACTGAAGAAGTAAGGGATAGGGGAAGATTGTTAAATTTAATAAGGGAAAAGTATTTTACTAATTATAAAAAGAAATTTTTGGAGCGAGATTGGGATATTTTTATAAATCGTTTTGGTTTTAATGAAGATCAAGAAGTGTTGACTCTTGAGCTTTTGTCTGAAAAACATGGCTTGTCACGTCAAGGGGTTCAATATATTGAAAAGAAAATATTAGCTAAAATATCATCAGATTCTGAGATAGTTGAAATGTTGAAAGATTTAGTTGGCCATTAGATTAGGTGGAAGGTTTTTCCAATGAAGGCTGCGTAAAGTAGAAGTAGGGTCATGCCTTCCCATTTTGAAATTTCTTTATCCATAGTCACAAACACATAGAGGATTGTGATGAATACCAATGCCGGAATGGTGAAGGTGATGAATTCTTCAGGGATTGTGAGCGTTCCGAAGAAAGCGGGAATTCCCATTACTCCCAGCGCATTAAAGATATTGGATCCCGTAATGTTTCCTATTGCGATTCCTGCGTTACCTTTTCTGGCAGCCACTACAGAGGTTACCAATTCGGGCAGGGATGTTCCGATTGCGACAGCAGTAACTGCGATTATTTCTTTACCAATGTTTAAAATTTCCGATAAGCGAATTACTGAAGTGATTGTGAAATCGGCAGAAAGTATGATTGCGATTCCGGATATAATTAAAATTGCGGGGTATTTTATTCCTATGCGGTTTCGTTTTTTTTCTTCCTTCCTTTCTTTTTTTATGTCCTTTAAATCCTTGGCTTCAACTTTACGTTCGGATTTGATGTTGTAGAGAACGTATGTGAGTAAGGCCAGGAGGCAAAGAATTCCGTCAATGTATGTGAAGATACCGTCTAAAGTGGTCAGGAACAAAAGTATTACTGAACCCATTAAAATTGGAAGGTCGATTTTAATTATGTCCTTGTCTACGTTTAGAGTTTTTCCTACAATGGCGGCAATCGCTAATACTAATAGGATGTTGGCCAGATTTGATCCGGTTACGTTTGCGATAACGATTTCTGAGTTCCCGGCAAGTACAGCGCTTACAGATGTTGCGATTTCGGGGAGTGAGGTTCCTACAGCTACTATTGTAACCCCGATAATGAAGGAGGGAATCTTAAATATTAAACCGATTTTTTCCGCTGTATCTGTAAAGTAGTCTGCGGCTTTTATTAATATGGCTAATGAAGCTACAAAGGCTACTGTCCAAAGTAAAATATCCATTTTGTTTTTGTTAGTTTGATGTGGTTATTATAAATTTTAGTGTTGGGGATGTCAAAAAAGCATGCCGGGGGACGACATGCTTTTAATATGTGAATGTGTACAAGAATTAAACTTCCTGCAACATTTTGATTTCGATTTCTACTCCGGCAGGCAGGCTTAGGTTTGAAAGTGATTCGATTGTTTTTGGAGTTGTTTCACTGATGTCGATAAGTCGTGCGTGTGTTCGCATTTCAAACTGTTCACGTGAAGTTTTGTGAACGAATGTTGATTTATTTACTGTAAATTTTTCGATTTTAGTTGGAAGGGGGATTGGTCCGGCAACGATTGCTCCGGTTCTTTCTGCTGTATCGATAATTAGTTTTGAAGTTTCGTCGATTACTTTGTGATCAAAAGATCGAATTTTGATTCTGATTTTTTGTTTAGCTTGTGCCATATACGGTAGGGGGTTAAAAAAATACCGAGTGGGAAGCTCGGTATAAATATCGATTGAAAAATTGCGATTTGCATTTTCGAGCTGTCCCGTTGTTACGAGTAATTTCCTAAAAGCAGGAAACTAATTTTGTACTAGGTTTATAGCGGGGATTAGCGGGAAAGTCAAGAATTTTCTGCGCAGAAAAATTTTAGTTGTCGTTTTTTTGATGATTATGTGAAATTTTGTTCAGCTATAATAGCATTTCGGCCCGGGCCGGCGGGGGGCGTAAGATTTTTTGTTGATGGTGTAGTTCGGTAATTTTTTGCGTAAAAAAACCACCTGATTGCTCAGGCGGCTTTTTAAGCTTAACATTTTCTGCGAAATAATTACTTAATGATCTTTGTCACAATTCCTGCTCCTACTGTTCGTCCTCCTTCACGGATAGCGAATCTTGTTCCTTCGTCCAGAGCGATTGGGCATCCAAGACGTGCAACCAGATTTACTTTATCTCCGGGCATAACCATTTCTACGTCAGCCGGAAGTTCAACCTCACCAGTTACGTCAGTTGTTCTAATGTAGAATTGAGGTTTGTATCCTTTGAAGAAAGGAGTGTGTCGTCCACCTTCTTCTTTATTTAATACGTATACTTCACATTCAAATTCTGTATGTGGAGTAATTGATCCAGGTTTAGCCAAAACTTGTCCTCTTTCAATTTCTTCTCTCTCAATACCTCTAAGTAGAAGACCAACATTGTCTCCGGCTTCACCTCTATCCAGAGTCTTTTTGAACATTTCAACTCCTGTGACTACAACTTTTCTTGTGTCATTAATACCAACAATTTCAACTTCATCGTTTGAGTTAATTACACCCTGCTCGATTCTTCCCGTAGCAACAGTTCCTCTACCTTTAATTGAGAATATATCCTCAACAGGCATTAGGAATGGTTTATCAAGGTCTCTTTTTGGCTCGGGAATGTACGAATCAAGAGTTTCAAGAAGTTCAACGATTGGCTTGGTAGCTTCTTCGTCATCAGGATTTTCGAGGGCTTTAAGCGCAGATCCTTTAATAATTGGAGTGTCATCTCCAGGGAATTCATATTTGTTAAGAAGGTCGCGTACTTCCATTTCTGAGAGTTCAGCGATTTCAGGGTCTGCCATGTCCATTTTATTGAGAAATACAATAATGTGTGGAACGTTAACCTGTCTTGCAAGTAGAATGTGTTCACGAGTTTGTGGCATTGGTCCGTCAGCAGCAGATACCACTAAAATAGCACCGTCCATTTGCGCCGCACCTGTAATCATGTTCTTTACATAGTCGGCATGCCCCGGACAGTCAACATGGGCATAGTGTCGGTTTGCAGTTTCGTACTCCTGGTGAGAGGTTGCAATTGTAATACCTCTTTCTTTTTCTTCAGGTGCGTTGTCAATTTGATCAAAGGCAACTCCCTTGTTTGTTCCACCGAATTTTTTTGCCGCAACAGTTGTTATTGCAGCTGTAAGAGTAGTTTTACCGTGGTCTACGTGACCGATGGTACCCACATTTAAGTGTGGTTTACTCCTATCAAATACTCCGTCAGCCATAATAAATTTTGTTTAAAATTTAGATAAGTTTATATTATGCTTGATTTTTGTCAAAGCGGGTCGAATACTATATCAATTTTTTATTTTACGCAAGCAATTTTTATTGCTTAGCCTGCACGGTTTGCAGCAATTTCTTCAGCAATATTGCCGGGTACTTTTTGATAGTAACCAAATTCCATTGAATAGTTACCACGTCCCTGGGTCATTGATCTTAGGTCGGTTGCGTATCCGAACATTTCGGATAGAGGAATATCCGCTTTAATGAATTTAATCATTCCGCGATCACCACTTTCCTGGATTTGACCTCTTCTTGAACTGATATTTCCCATAACGTCTCCGAAGTAATCTTCGGGAACGGTAACTTCAACTTTCATTACAGGTTCCAGTAAAACTGCAGAAGCTCTTTTACATGCATTCTGAAAACAGATAGAAGCTGCAATTTTGAATGCCATTTCAGATGAATCAACATCGTGATATGAACCATCATAAAGTTCAGCTTTTATATCTACCATTGGGTATCCGGCAATAATACCTTTGCTCATTGCTTCCTGAATACCTTTATCAACGGCCGGAATATATTCTTTTGGTATTTTACCTCCCACAATAGAGTTTACAAATTCGTAGCCTTCTCCCGGTTCTTGAGGAGTAAGGCGTAGATATACATGCCCGAATTGTCCACGTCCACCGGATTGTTTTGCATATTTTTCTTCCATTTCGATTGGAGTTGTAATTGTTTCCCTGTATGCAACCTGGGGAGCACCAATATTCGCTTCAACTTTAAATTCGCGTTTCATACGATCAACAATAATGTCGAGGTGAAGCTCACCCATACCTGCGATAATTGTTTGACCTGTTTCTTCATCTGTATTTACTCTGAATGTTGGATCTTCCTGAGCAAGTTTTTGTAGAGCAAGTCCCATTTTTTCCTGATCAGCTTTGGTTTTTGGTTCAACCGCAATTCTGATTACAGGTTCAGGGAAAATGATTGATTCGAGTAGTACAGGGTGATTTACATCTGTAAGGGTGTTTCCCGTAGTAGTGTTTTTTAGTCCAACGATTGCCGCAATATCTCCGGCTTTTACAGATTTGATTTCTTCACGAGAATTTGCGTGCATTTGAATTAAACGTCCAACTCTTTCTTTATTTCCCGTTGATGCGTTTAATACATAGGATCCTGAATCGAGTGATCCCGAATATACCCGGAAATAACATAAATTTCCTACAAATGGATCAGTAGCGATTTTAAATGCCAAAGCTGAGAATGGTTCTGAGTCTTCTGATTTTCGAGTAATTTCTTCTTCGGTTTTTATATCAATTCCTTTTACGGGAGGGATGTCCTTTGGGCTGGGAAGATACCAACAAATCGCATCCAAAACTAATTGAACACCTGTGTTTTGTAGGGCTGAGCCTGCCATAACAGGATAAATTTGATTTGCGATTGTAGCATCACGGATTCCTTTTTTTAATTCAGGAACTGAAATTTCTTGCTCTTCTAAAAATTTTTCCATTAATTCTTCGGAATTTTCCGCAACTTTTTCAACCAATAATGCTCTGTATTCTTCAACCTTGTCTTTCATGTCTTCAGGAATATCGATTTCTTCAATCGTGTTACCCATAGTTCCTGTGAACTTGTAAGCTTTTTTTTCAATAAGATCAATAACTCCGCTTAATTCGCTTTCTGAACCGATTGGGAGTTGGATTGCGATGGCATTTGGATTTAATCTCTCATGGATGCTGCTTAAGCTTTTGTAAAAGTCCGCACCCATTTTGTCCATTTTATTGATGAAGGCGATTCGCGGTACTTTGTATTTGTCCGCCTGGTGCCATACTGTTTCGGATTGAGGCTCCACTCCCATAGCACCATCGAAAACAACAACACCTCCGTCAAGTATACGAAGTGAACGTTCTACTTCTACTGTGAAGTCTACGTGTCCGGGAGTGTCGATGATGTTGAATCTGTATTGAGTATCCGGTTCGCTTTTTGTTTTCCAAAAACAAGTTGTTGCCGCTGAAGTGATTGTAATACCTCTTTCACGTTCTTGATCCATCCAGTCCATTTGAGATTCTCCGTGATGTGTTTCACCAATTTTATGTGTTTTTCCCGTGTAATATAGTACACGTTCGGTAACTGTGGTTTTTCCCGCATCAATATGTGCGATGATTCCGATATTTCGTAAATTTGATAAATCTTCTGCCATTTTTAAATATTATTTATTTGAAATAAAAGTCTAGTATTTTGCAAAATGAGCAAATGCTTTGTTTGCTTGCGCCATCCTGTGTGTTTCTTCTTTTTTCTTGAAAGCGTTACCTTGTTTGTTTGCGGCTTCAATAAATTCGTTTGCAAGTTTTTGTGCCATTGGTGCACCTTTTCCGTTTCTTGCTGAAGTAATAATCCATCTAAAAGCGAGGGATAGTTGTCTATCCGGTTTTACTTCTCTTGGAACCTGATAAACCGCACCACCAATTCTTTTGGCTTTTACTTCCATGTTGGGTTTTACGTTGTCTATCGCTTGTTTGAAAACTTTTTCAGGGTCGGAAGCCATTTTTTTGCTAACTATTTTTAGAGTTTCATTGAAAATTTTTCTGGCAGTGGTTTTTTTACCATCAACCATCAGATAATTTATAAATTTTTCATTTACGGGAGAAGATTCTTCCGGAATGAATTTTTTAAATTTTTTGAATCTCATTTTTCGTTTCATAGTCTATTTAGATTATTTAGGTTTCTTGGCTCCGTATTTTGATCGCCCTTGTTTGCGGTCCTGAACACCCTGGGTATCCATATTTCCACGAACAATGTGATATCGCACACCGGGTAGATCTTTAACTCTTCCGCCTCTAATTAATACAACCGAGTGTTCTTGCAGATTGTGGCCTTCACCGGGAATGTAAGCGTTAACTTCAATTCCGTTTGTAAGCCTTACTCTTGCAACTTTTCGTAGTGCTGAGTTGGGTTTTTTGGGTGTCATGGTCGTAACTCTTGTACAAACACCTCTTTTTTGAGGACATTTGATTTTAACAGGAATGTTATTTAAGGTGTTAAAGCTATATTCCATTGCAGGGGATTTGCTCTTTTTCTTGGGAGTTCTTCGACCTTTTCCTTTAATTAATTGATTAATTGTTGGCATATGTTTTTAATTCATTAAATTGTGCTTGCCTAATTTATATTAACTTCCTCGCAATTGCAAGGGGTAAATTAAATCATGGGGAGCATATTTTCGTATGCAGATTCTTCTTCAACTTTTTCTTCTTCCGGCTTTTCTTTAATCTCAACTCCCAATTCGGGATGTTTTTTGATGTATGTGTCGCCGGCTGGGATTAATTTACCAATGATAACGTTTTCTTTAAGTCCCTCAAGTTGATCGAGCTTATTTGTTGTTGAGGCTTCGACAAGAACTCTTATTGTTTCCTGGAATGATGCAGCAGATAGCCAAGAGTTTGTTTGAAGTGCGATTCTTGTTAGTCCAAGAAGTAGTCTTTCACCGCTTGCGGTTTTTTTCTTAGCTGCAGTAAGCTCTTCATTTACATTGTTGAAGTGAATGAAATCTACAACTTCGCCAGGTAGGAAATTTGAATCACCGTTATCTATGATTCTGATTTTTGAAAGCATTTGTTTTGCTATAATTTCAACATGCTTGTCATTGATGCTTTGACCTTGAGACACATAAATAGTTTGCACTTCGTTAACTATGTATTTTTCCACAGTGTAAATGTCCGTGAGACTCATTAATTCTTTAAGATCCAGATGACCTGTTGTTAATGGTTGACCTTTTGTAACTTTGTCTTTGCTTTTTATTAAGAGTGATTTTCCTTGTGGAACTTTGTATTCTTTCGTGATTGGGCCTGAACTTATAACTGTAATTTCTTCGTCGCTTACAGCTGTAACTTTTCCTTCTTCAACAGCTTTGATTGCTCCTTTTTGAGTTTCACCTTTGGCAATTGTCATTTTTGGTTTTACTTTGTCTCCTTTTTTTACAACCGGATTTACTTCGCCGTGTAAGGTATAAACTGTTTGGATGGGTTCGTCGGAAGTTACAGAGAGTTCAGCGGTTTTTCCTTTTTGATGAACTTTAACCGTGCCGTCAATTTCTGAAATGATAGCGGGTGATTTTGGAGTTCTTGCTTCGAAAAGCTCTTCTACTCTGGTTAGACCTTGGGTAATATCTCCGCCTTCCGCAACACCACCCATATGGAAGGTACGCATGGTAAGCTGAGTACCAGGTTCACCGATTGATTGCGCAGCAATAATTCCCACTGCGGTTCCAAGGCGAACTTTTTTGTTTGTTCCAAGATCTTTACCGTAACATTTTACACAAATCCCATTTTCTACTTTACAAGTCATAACTGATCTTAGTGTAACCTCGTTAACCTCGTGTTGGTTTATTAGGTTGATAGTCTCTTTTTCGATAAGTCTATCTTTCTTTTCAACGATTTCTCCTGTTTTGGGATCAACAACATCTTCTGCAAGAGTTCGTCCGTAAATTCTATTTTCGAATTTTTCACCAAGTTCTTCAGATTCTTCTCTGGTGATACGGTGGAATGCTTTTGTTCCGCAATCTTCTTCTTTAATAACAATATCCTGACATGCGTCCACAAGCCTTCGGGTAAGATAACCTGCTTCCGCGGTTTTAAGGGCTGTATCTGATTTACCTTTACGTCCGCCATGTGTCGCAATGAAGTACTCAAGAATGGTGAACCCTTCCTTAAGGTTTGATTTAATTGGAAGTTCAATTGTTTTACCCGCCGGATTTGCAACCAGTCCTTTCATTCCGCATAATTGAGTGATTTGTCCCCAATTACCACGAGCACCCGAGTCGATCATGTAGTATATATTGTTGTCATCTCCAATGGAGTTAACCATAATATTTGTAATTTCGGATTTTGTGTTACTCCAGATGTTGATTGTGTGCATGTATCTTTCTTCGTCTGTTATAAGGCCTTTCCAGAATTGGTTGTTAATTTTTTTGACAACTTCGCTGGCTTCTTCGATGATTTCTTCTTTCTTTTTTGGAATAGCCATATCTGCCTGTGAGAAGGATATTCCTGATTTTGTAGCAAAACGGAATCCGATTTCTTTGAAATTATCTGAAAGGATTGCAGTTTGCGCGGACCCAACTTTTTCGAAACATTCTTTAACGATTTTTGATAGATCTTTTTTCCCGA
>WJKE01000062.1 GCA_014729275.1 Candidatus Peregrinibacteria bacterium
ACTGGAAGATTTACAAAAATTGTCGCTTTCTTTGGGCTTGGTGAGCCGAAGAACTGGTAAAGCTCTCGTTTTAGCAAGAATTGATCATATGTTACGCAATCCGTTTTATTATGGAGTTTTCAAACACAAAGGAGAGCTTTACCAGGGAAGCCATGAGCCAATTATCTCTAAAAAGCTCTTTGATAAGGTGCAGCGGATAACAGAACAGCGAGGTAAGCCCCGAAAAGCAAAAGAAATTGAGGCTTTTGCTTTTCGAGGAATCTTTACATGTGGAGAGTGCGGCAGGGCGGTTACTGCTGAAAAGAAGATCAAACCGTCCGGCCGCACTTATATCTACTACCGCTGCACCAAAAAGAATCGGGTATGTCATCAGAAGTATCTGGAAGAAAGAAAACTGGCAGCTCAGTTAAAAGAGCTTTTTAGAGAGGTTTCCATTCGCGAAAGTTGGAAAGATGAAATGTTGAAACAATGGGAGCAGGAATATAAAGCAGCTCAAACTTCCTCGTCCTCTTCCGCCGGTCAACTAAAACAAGAACTCAAAACATTAGAAGAAAAACAAATGCGTCTTTTGGACGCATATTTGGAACAAACCATCACAAACGAAGAATACACAAAGGCCAAGAAGAAAATTCTAAACAGAAAAATAGAAATTAAAGAGAATTTGAAAGAAAACGGCGGAAGAGGACTTCATTGGCTCGAACTCTTTCGCGAATGGATTATTTCGGCTCACCAAGCCGTCCGCATAGCGGACACTGAAAATTTAGAAGAGAAACGAAAGTTTCTGCAAAAAATCGGCTCGAACTTCCGGCTCACGGGGCAAAAGGTGGCTTGCCAACTGGGTTTTCCGTGGTCTGCGGCGGCCAAATTTCAAGGATTTTCCGAATGGAGCGGGTAACGGGAATTGAACCCGTATCTGCTGATTGGCAACCAGCCGTAATAGCCATTATACTATACCCGCGTGGTGATTTTAGTTTATTTGAATGGGGTTTTGATGGTGCGGCCGAAAGAATTTTCGGCCGCACCATCTCACCCCTGGTAAGCAATTTTTTAAGTTCTCTTAAATCTGCTACTTCTCGTTACTTCTCGTTATTTCTTTTAATTCTTCGTACTGCTGCTGTTCCTTCTACTCTTTCACTTTTTGCGTCTTCCTTCTTTTTTCCATTCATTTCATCCGGGCTAATCGTAGCTTCACTTTTTGGAATATTTTTATTTCCTTTATCATTCAAAACCGCAACATGTGATAAATTATATCGCCCCTGATCATCGATTTCAACAAGTTTAACTTTTAGCTTGTCTCCTACATTAACAACATCTTCAACCTTATTAACCCTCTGCTTTGCAAGTTTTGAAATATGAACAAGGCCATCTTTACCGGGAACTATTTCAACAAATGCTCCAAAATCCATAATCCTTACAACTGTACCGTCAAAAACATCTCCAACTTTCGGTTCATAGGTCAGCTCCTTAATTCTGTCAATGGCTTTTTGGCCGGCTTCTTGTTCAGGTGCGGTTACTGTAACCAATCCGTCATCATCGATATTAATTTCTACTCCAAACTCATCAATCATCTTATTGATTGTTTCACCTCCTTTACCTATTACAACCTTAATCAAATCAGGATTAATTCTAATCTTCATAATTAACGGCGCGTACTTTGAAAGTTCCGGTCTAACTTCAGGAACTACTTCAAGCATTTTGTCCAGAATAAATTTTCGCCCCTCCTTAGCTCGCATAAGTGCTTCCTTCATAAGCTCCAATGAGAGCCCTTTAATTTTAATATCCATTTGCAGAGCTGTGATTCCTTCGTCTGTACCGGCAACCTTAAAATCCATGTCTCCGGCAAAATCTTCCAATCCCTGAATGTCTTTTAAAATTTTGTAATCTCCGCTTTCTTTATTCATAACAAGTCCCATTGCAATACCTGAAACAGGACGTGCAATCGGCACACCGGCCGACATCAAACTTAAAGTAGATCCGCAAACTGATGCCATTGAACTTGATCCGTTACAACTTGTAATCTCCGAAACCGCCCATATTGTATACGGAAACTCATCTTTTTCGGGCAAAACAGGTACAAGCGACCGCTCCGCCAGATATCCATGACCTATTTCACGTCGATTCGGACCTCTTAAAGGCTTAATATCACCGGTTGCGTATGGTGGAAAATGATAATGATGGAAATACCTCTTTGTTTTATCAGCTTCCATTGTATCCACTAACTGTGCGTCGCCGGGACCTCCAAGTGTAGTAATTGTTAGGGCCATTGTTTCACCTCTTTGAAAAATCGCTGATCCGTGTGTACGAGGTAATACATCCGGTACAACACTTATTGGCCTCACTTCATCAATTTTTCTGCCATCGATTCTTTCTTCTTTCTCTAATATATTTTGCCTCATATTCTTTTCAAGCATTTTATTCAATGCTTCAGCCAGATCGCGTTCCGTATATACCTCTTCTTCAAGCTTATCCGCAAATTTTTCAAAAAGTTGCTCTTCAATTTCCTGAATACGTTTCTTAACTTCTTTTTTAGTCGTTCCCTTTACCGCATCCAGCATTTCTTTTGTAACCACACTCTCTACATCTGAAATAGCCTCAGGATTCAGCTCAGAAATGAAAAATTCAATTGGTTCAACTTTAAATTGAGCAGCAAAATCAAGTTGCAAGCGGCAAAGCTCTTTTATATGCTTATGAGCAAGATCAAGAGCATCAAGCATTAATTCCTCAGAAACTTCATTTGCTCCAGCTTCCACCATTGTAATAGCATCAAGGGTTCCAGCTACAACCAAATTTAGTTTTCCTTCCTCAACTTGCGTGTAAGTTGGATTTACCACAAGTTTTTTATCGTGATACCCAATCCTCACAGCCCCAACAGGCCCCTCAAAAGGTGCGCCACTAATAAGCAATGCCACTGAAGCCGCATTCATTGCAGTTACATCCGGTTCCACCTCAAGATCAACAGAAAGCGCAGATAAAATCAACTGCACCTCATTCCTTGCCCCCTTTGGAAAAAGCGGTCGCATCGGCCTATCGATCATTCGCGAAATCAGGGTAGCGTTTTCAGAAGGTCGCCCCTCACGTTTAATAAATCGTGAACCTTTGATTTTTCCTGCTGCATACATGTTTTCTTCATAAGAAACAGTCAACGGAAAAAAATCCATTCCATCTCTTTGCTCTTTGCCAATTAGAGCGTTAGCCATAATTACGGTATCACCCAAGGATACCATTGCAAAACCATCCGCATATGACTTTAACGGATGATTAGTAACGCGGAGCTCTCGCCCTGCTAGGTCCATCTTCATTTCTTTTACTTCCATAAAATAAACGGGTTAAATTTTGACCCAAAACGGAAGCAAACTCTTTAAAGTAACAAGCTTCAAAAAACAGTATTCCGGCTTTCTGGAGCTTGTAACTTAAAGATTTCCCCATTTTGGTATATGAAATATTTTTAAAGAACAAATTATTTTCTCAGCTTTAACTTCTTAATTAATCCCTCGTAAATCTCTTTATTGTGTAGCTGCAAATATTTCAAATTTGTTCTTCGTTTTCCAACCAGTTTAAGTAGTCCTCTTCTGGAGTTTGCATCTTTTGGATGTGCTTCCAGGTGCTTAGACAACTCGTTGATTCTTTCGGTCAATATTGCAACCTGCACTTGCGCAGATCCTGTATCTTTAGGATGAACCGCAAACTTTTTTATAATGGTTTTTTTGTCATCTCGTTTCATATCTGTTAATTAAATGCTCAAAAATATTTAATGCAGTACATAATTTACTAAAAATCACACTTTTTGACAAGCTTAAATACTTGTTTTTTGATTAAATCCAATGTCTATACTTAAAATACAACAGCATAACAAGGACAACAAAGGCGGAAAGACCTCCAATAAAAATTGTTGAAGAAGGGTGATCAGCCAATGGCAAACTGTTTACATTCATACCATAAAATCCCGTGATAAAGGTCAATGGAAGCATAACAACCGAAAATATTGTAAGGATTTTAATTATATTATTAGTGTTATGCGAAATTATGGATTCATTGGTTTCCTGCAGCGATACTGCTAATTCCTGAAGGTTCTCCAGGCTATTCCACATTTTTTCGATTTTATCTACAATATCATCAAAATAAATATCCAGTTTTTCCGGTAGAAATTTTTTATTTTTGTGCTCCAGCTGTGCGATAATGGCACGTTCAGGCATAATAATTCGCCTAAAATTAATAATATCCTTCTTAAGCATTAAAATATCTTTAAGATGATCATGCGACTGCTCGGAATCAAATACATCATGCTCAAGTTCGTTTAGCTGTTTATCCAGGTCATCAATTAGCGGAAATCCGGATTCAAACAGATCATCAATAATCATATAAAGTAGATACCCGGGCCCGTTAGACATATATTCCTCCTTGATTTTCCTGTTCTTTTTGCACTTCTCTATCGCCTTTTTTATTGTTGAATTGTTTTCGTGAAGAGTAATGAGGAAGTTTTGTCCCACAAAAACATTAATTTCAGCATTGGAAATTTGCTTCATTCTCCCGCGACTCTTTATGGGAATATGCAATACTAGAAATAAATACTTATCATAATCATCAATTTTAGGCCGCTGAATTTCGGAAAGGCAGTCCTCAAGATCAAGCCGGTGGAATTTGTAGTTTTTGCGAAGGTAGGCAATCTCCTTCTCTGTGGGATTGTTGATTGAAACCCAAGTGAAGTTTGGATCCTTGTATATCAGTTTTGTAGTGCCCGCCTTCATGGAATTTTTGTTATTTTCATAAGTTAATATATGAGTCAAAAAGCAATTAGTCAATAATTGACATAAAAAAAACGGAGAGTAAAATTAATTCCATGAATTATAGAGATTTAATCTCGGAAGCTTGGGTCAGTACTCAACAAAACAAACGTTTGATAATCTGGTTCGGTTTCATTCCCTCAATCCTTACAACCAGTGTTGGAATCGGATATCTTACTTATCAGTTTTTTGCATTTAAGCAATCGCCTTTATTTGCTGATCCTGATGGAGAAAGTTTTTTACATGATGTTATTCTGTTTATTTGGGATTTTCTTCAAACCCACGTTTCACTCACACTACCTTTGGTAATTATAGCAATTGTATTTGCTATAATTTATCTACTTTTTCCTACTCTGGCCAAGGCGTCCGCGATTCAAATTATTGCGAGGAAGCGGAATAATCAGCCTTCAACAATGGCTGTTGGCTTAAAACACGGTATTTTATCTTTTTTGCCTCTTTTTGAGTATCATTTGCTGATTAAAACCTTTTCATTTTTTACAATAATTTTTGAGGTTTTGTTTGTACTCCGAAATCTTCCCTTACTTATTTTTAAAGTGCTTCTCCCCGCTTTTGTGATAATTATTCTTATATCGCTGGGCATAAGCCTACTTTTTGTTTATACGGATTTTTATATTGTTGTGGATGGAGAGGGCGTAATCGACTCTATTAAAAAAAGTTCTCGCCTTGTATTTACGAATTTGAAGCATACTTTTTTGATAATGATTCTTATGCTTATTATTGGTGTGAGGATTGTAATTCAAGCTGTTATGGTATTTACCATCCCTGCAATGATTCTTTTAATAAGCGGTTATATTGCCACAGTTACACTGCCTGTTACGGGTCTGATTATTGGTGGAATAGTTGGCGCGATTGCTTTGATTTTAGCATCTTACTTAAATGGTATTGTGGATATTTTTTCATACACTGTTTGGACATATACTTTCCTTGAATTAAGCAGTGAGGAAGAAGTTTCTGCAAGGGAAGTGTTTGAAGATGATATTGGAGAACACAAAAAAACGCATGTAGAACACAAAAATCTATAAAATCTTAAGAATTGCAAGGTAAATTCCGGTAATTACGATTAGATGTGCGATTTGGTCTAGAATAAAGGCTAAGTATGGCTTTTTATATTTTTTTAGATAAAGAATTTTTGAGAGGTCGATGCAATAGTGAAAAACGCCTATTATTAAGCTGAAT
>WJKE01000063.1 GCA_014729275.1 Candidatus Peregrinibacteria bacterium
GTTTTTGGTAGGGCTTCCATATTTTTGAGGTTAAATTTTTCAATTTAAATTTACCATAATTTTAAGTTTTTTGGAAAAAAGTGTATAGTAAAGGCGAAATTTTCTAATTTTTTTATATGAAGAAATTTGCAATGTTTTTGGCTTTTGTCTCAACTTTTTTAATGGGCTCAACTGCTTATGCTGAGCTTGTGGATTTTAATGATTTGCTTGAAACCGAGTACCGATCTTCCATAATCTGGATGGCGGAAAATGATATTGTAAACGGCTACGACGACGGAAGTTTTGGAGTGGATAAATGTGTGAATAGGGTGGAGTTACTAAAAATGCTTTTTTTGATGAATGATGTTGATCCTTATGCGTTTACGTCTTCTTTATTTAAGGATACGCCTGAAGGGCAGTGGTATACGCCTTATGTGAAAACTGCACGCGCAAAGGGTGTTGTGAATGGGTATCCGGATGGAACTTTTAAGCCCGGGAATTGTGTGAATAGAGCTGAGGCGATAAAAATGGCTGTGATTGAGTTTTTTGGCGATGTGCCTGAATATAGATATTATTATGGTTATGTAGAGGATCTTGAGTCTGATCAGTGGTATTACGATTATGTTGATTATGTTTTGTCTGCGGATGCTGTGGGTCTTATGCATACTGAGTCGAGTGGGTACAATGATTTTAAGTTTTTCCCCGGTGATTCGATGACAAGGGCTGAAGTTGCGGAGATGCTGTATCGTCTAAAAACTATTCGTGATAATCGGCTGGAATACTATAGTTCATGGGAGAAGCCGGAGGATATTAATTTTTATCCATTTTATTTGGCGTGCAACTATAATCCACCCGAGGATATGGATAAACTTGATGCTGAGGATTTGATGCCTACTGATTCTTCTGTGCTTTTTGTGATGGATCATAGTAATTCTTCCCAATTAAAATATTTGAATAGTATTTTGGATAAATTTCCCGATAGTGAGTTGTGGGAATCTTTTAAGGCTGAATTGGCCGATGATGGAGATTTTTGGGATTTTGTGAATGATGACTGGAAGTTGTATGTGGCGGCGAATCTGGATGAGAAAAATGATGATTTTGATGCGTATATTGTGGGGCAGGCCGAGGATGGAGACGCGCTTGAGGAGGTTTTTGGAAATATGCTGCATAAAGATATGAGGTCTGCGATAAGTTGTGAGGATAGAAACAGGTTTGAGTTTTGGACTTCTGAGATAGATGAATTTTATGGATTCAGGTATGATGATATGTTGTTTGCAACCAATAAGAAAGAGAATCGTGATGCAATTACGCGAAGGATTTTGATGGGTGATAGTGGTGCGGATTTGAGCCAGGCTGCGAATAAATTGATGTACTTGTATTTGGATTCAGACGCTTTAAACAGTATTTTGGCTGATAGTGATTTTGATGAAACATATATGAATTTGTTCGATTATGTTGAGGCTTCGATGAGTGCGAAAAGTACCGGTTTGGCGTTTAGCGGCGAAACAAAAATGACACGATTGAATTCTTTGTGGGAAGCTTACAGAGATTATGAGGTTGCGCTTGTTGATAAGGTGCCGTCTGACGGGATGATTGCGTATTTGGAGGAGCCGAATTTGAAGGAAACGTTGAAATTGTTCTTGTATTGGGATTATGCTTCATGGGGACGATATTATGATGAATATCCAAAGAGTGATATAGAGGTTTACGAGGAGTATGTGGCGGATTTGTCGGAGGAGTTTAATATGATGGAAGATGATATTGATGCGGTTATGGACAGCCCGTTTGCCTTGGCTTTGGCGGACATAGGCGAGGTTTATCCGGGAATACTTTTTTATATTCAGTTAGATTCGGATGATATAGATGCGGGACTTGGAATTGCGGATAGGCTTGATGATCTTGTGGACGAATCGCAGGTAGAGTTGGCAGTGGATTATGGCGAGGAGAATGGAATATTGACTCAGATGGCTGTTGATTCTCAGCCGGATTTGAGAAAAGTGATAATGGATATGTCTATGATTCCCGGTGAGGAGACTAGTCAGCTGGGTGAGCAGTGGGCGAGTGCGACTCTTGAATATTATTATGGAGTGACTACGGATAATGTTTTTGTGGTGGCTCTTTATCCTGATCTGCCAAATAAGCATGGTAAGAATGTGCTTGATGATGCGCCATTTTATAATACTGCTGTTAGCAAATTGAGTGGAGTTTATGGTGCGGATGTAACATACATCGATTTTGAGCCGCTTTTTGATATTGTGGATAGAAATATTGATTTGCTTGATTTATATGAGGATGAAATGGAAATGTATGAAACTGTTAAGGATTATTTCTTAACAATGAAGTATTTGATTTCTTCTACAGAAATGAGTGGATATACCATGAAGTCTAATGTTTTTGTGGCTTTTTAAGCGGATTTGCGGTATAATGTTAAGATAAATTTATTTTGATATTATGCCAGGTGAAAACGTGGAAAATAAGGAGAGGCAGGGGACTGTGGAAGAGATGAAGGTGGATAAACCTAATCCTAGAGAAAAGCTTAGTGCTGAGGTTGTGGTTGAAGGTGGAAGCGAAATTGAGCGGAGGGAAATTTCGGATGAATCTGCATATGAGATGTTGAAGACTCCGGAGGTTGAGGCTTATAGGGAAAAGTTGAGAGAAGCGGATCCGCGTGAGCTTAGGTCCAAGCATTTTTACTTGGTTGAGCCTGGAAAGGATTTGGTTGAAGATACCAAAAAGGAGTTTGAGGCTCGGAGGGACTCTTATTTGAATGGGCCTGATAGTCTTGGTAGATATAAGGTTTGCTTAACTTGTGTGAGTGCTGATCAGGAGATGGAAGTTGGGCTGGGCGAGATTCTTCCTCCAAATATTAAGGAAGTTACTGTTTATACGGTTGAAGGGCAGGTTTTGACTGGTGTGAGGACAGTTATTGATGGGCGTGTTTGTTATAAAAATGTTAAAACTAATGAATATTTGCCTGTATTTACCGGCGATTTGGTGGAATTTGGAAAGGTGGCGAAAATGCCCAAGCAGGAGTACAAAAATGTGATTGAGCAGGAGATTAAGGTAAGAAGGGATTATGTGAAGGTTGAAAGGCAGATTGCCCGAAGTTATTCAAACGGTTTTGAGCGAACAAATCGGGTGATTAATGGAAATGCAAAGGAGCAGCTTGAGTTTGATTTATTACAAAAGGTTGTGCCAAGCAGGGATGTTTTACGAAAATATAGTCCTGAGGCTTTGGCGAAATTAGAGGAAATAGAGAGGGAGCATATGAGTTTTTATACCGGTCCAAATACTTCCAGTTCAAGGGCAAAATTTGAATATATGCAGAGGCACAGGAGTTTATGTAGGGATTTATACTCATTAATTGAACGGGATGTGCCGAGTGAGGAGGTAAAAAATGAGGTAAAAAAACAGGTGGAATATGGAAATAAAGTTTGTAATGAGTTGGGATTTTCTTCTGCTTTGTTATTTTCTATTGTAAAAACCGAGAGTGGATTTAATCCTTTGTCGAATCATAAAACAACGGCTTCTACAGCTTCGGGGCTTCTTCAGTATTTGAATTCAACATGGGAAGGATTTGTGGAGGATTGCAATAAAAAAGGTGTTCATCATGTTGAGTGGGGGCCAAAACCTTTAACCTTAGCTCATAGATACAATACTTATGTGATGCTTTATGCGACTGCTTTAAGAATTAAGAGGACAATTGATGAGAATAATTTGCAAGGGGCTAGTGTTGAAGAAATTTCGAAGATGGTTTATTTGACCCATCATGAAGGTCATGGGGGAGGAAGGTACTATAAAAAATGGATAGATTATTTAAACTCTAAAGGTTATAAGAGTAAAGAAAGTATTTTGGGGTTTTTGAGTAGTAATCCAAATGAATTTTGGGCTGTTGCTAATAGATTTTTGAAGGCTGGTAGTCAGCGGAGGAGGCTTAAGAAAGATCCGGATAAGTTTTTGCGGGTTTGGTTTAAGCATACAAAAAATGTTACTAATGCTGCTATAGCACTCGATTCTTCAGGGGAGGTAGCGGATGATTTATTGGATGATGTTGTTGTTTCGAAGGAAAGAGTGAGGGCAAATAAGAAATTTCCAAAATATTTTGAAAGTTCTGGGAATATTGCTAAAAGTGCTGCTCCGGGTTTTGATAGAGAGAAAGGCAAGGTTCCTATTAGAGAAGATGCAAGGAATCAAATAGAAGAAATGTATAAAAGTGGGTACCGGTATTTTGTTAATCTTTCAAAACCAGGTGAAGAGAATAGGCCTATTTTTGAGGATTTGAAAAGTCAGGGATTGGATATTTATTATATTAGTGCACTTGATTACAGTAAGTGGTTTATGACAAAGAGTTCTTTTTTGAAGTTTATTCCTTTGTTTGAGGATTTGGGGGAATTGATTAATAAGAATAGTAAAGTTGTTGTAAATTGTACTCATGGGACTCATAGGGCTCCGGCTACTCTTACAGCTTCGGCGTTAGCAAGTGGGAAATTTAATTCGTTTGATGCGGCTTTTAATTGGGCGCATGCAGATTTAGATGATTATAAAAATTATAAAAAGACTTTGTATTTGGATTTGTTGAAATATGCCAAAAGCAAAGGTGCGAGGATTGAGGATAAGTATTTAAATTATGCGGGATTAAACAGTATTGATGAGGTGCCTGCGATTTCATGATAGGGCGCGTTTTATTGCGGAGAGGGCCAGGGTTGCGCATTTTATGCGGCCCATGCCGATTGGTACTTTGAGGATGGATTTTATGTAATCTATGTCGAGGGAGAGAACTTGGGTTTTGGATTTGCCGAGGAGTTTTTCTGTGAGCATGGAGGCGGTGGCTTGCGAAATGGCGCAACCCTGGCCCTCAAACATAATTTTTTCAATGTAGTCTTCTTTGTTTAGTTTTATGAAAACTTTTATTTCGTCACCGCATGAGGTGTTTATTTCTTCAGCTTCTTTGTCGGCTTTTTTAAGGGTGCCTTTGTTTTGTGGGTGCTTGAAATGGTCCAAAATTATTTCTGAATAGAGATCCATTATTTAAAAATTTTAAGAACTTTTTTTAAGGCTTTTTCAGCCGCTTTAATATTATCGAGGCTGTTGTATATATAAAAACTCATTCGGGCTGCAGAGTTGAGCTTTAAACCTCTTATAAGAGGTTCTGCGCAATGGTATCCGGCACGAATTGCAATGCCTTCCTGATTGAAAATTTCTGCAATATCATGAGGGTGCACGCCTTTTACAGTGAATGATAAAGTTCCTCCACTTTTTTGTAGGTCTTTTGGGCAGAGCAAGGCGACTTCTTTGTATTTAGAAAATTTTTCTTTGGCGAATTTTAAAAGTTTTAGGTCGTGCTCTCGAATGCGGTCCATTCCAATTTCGGATAGATAATCGATGGCTGATCCAAATGCAATTACGTCGGCTATGTTTGGTGTGCCTGCTTCGAATTTGTGAGGGATATCGTTTAAAATTATTCTGTCTTGTTGGACGCTTTTTACCATGTCTCCGCCATATAAAAATGGGGGTAGGGTTTCAAGAATTTCTTTTTTTGCGTATAGAACTCCAACTCCGGTTGGTCCAAGCATTTTGTGAGCTGAGAATACGAAAAAGTCGCAGTCAATACTCTGGACATCTGTTGGAATATGAGCTGCATATTGGGCGCCGTCTATAAGAACTTTTGCTCCTGCTTTGTGGGCAAGTGATGTAATGCGCTTTACCGGAGTGAGTGTGCCGGTAACATTGGACATGCCGGTTATTGCAACTAAGCGGGTTTTATCTGAAATTAATTTCGCATATTCCGTCATATTAAGTGTGAAATCCGAATTTAATGGGATTATGCGAAGTACGGCTTTTTTCTTTTCCGCCAGCATTCTCCAGGGGAGTAAGTTTGAGTGATGTTCAAGAGCTGAAACAATAATTTCGTCTCCGGCTTTTATGTTTAGTTCTCCAAATGTTTTGGCGATCAGGTTTATTGATTCTGTGGTGTTTTTTGTGAATACAATCTCTTTTGGGCTTGCGGCATTTATGAACGCGGCAACCTTTGCGCGGCTTTCTTCAAATGCCGTAGTGGCTTTTTCCGATAAGCTGTGGATTCCTCTATGAATATTCGCATTCGATTTTGTATAAAAATTGCTTATGGCATTAATTACTTTACGCGGCTTTTGAGTAGTTGCTGCGTTATCTAAATATATAAGGGGCTTACCATTAATTTTTTGCTTTAAGATTGGGAAATCTTTTGGGTCTACTAACATGGGCAGTTTTTATTTATGCAATAGCAATTATTAGATGTGCAGGGAAGAGCTTCGTCTATCCTTTGAGCAATATCTTCCGCAAGTGATTTGTCAGCAATTTTCGAAATTTGTGATTCCATGAATCCTTTAATCAAAATTATTTTAGCATCTTTTTTGTTGATTCCTCTAGATTGCAGGTAGAAAACTTCTGACTCGTTAATTTTTCCTATAGTTGCACTATGGGAAGCTTTAATATCCGAGCATTTTATTTCCAGGGAGGGGAGAGTTTGTGTTTTTGCTGCCTCTGACATCATAAGGGTCTTGTGTGATAACCTTGCCTCACTTCCATTTGCATTTTTATCTACAAAAATGTTTGCTTTAAGATCAATCTGGCTTTTATTAAAGAGCACTGTACGAATATTTATTCGGCTAGTGCAGTTTTTATGTGAAATGTTGCTATTAATTTTTATTGGAAAGGAATCCGTGTCGGTACTAATAATGAAGGCAATAATGTATACGTAGGCGTTTTCACCAGTAAAATTGAAGTTTATTTGTTTAGTTTCATCAGTTCCTTTTTTAGGGAAGAGAACAAAAAGCTGCTTTTCGTTTTTTTGAATTTCGAAATCCAAGTTTTTCAATTCTTCAATGTATGTGATTTTTGTCATGATAAATCTTTATGCAATTGAGCCCTCCATTTCCATCTCCATTAATCTGTTAAGTTCAAGCGCGTATTCCATTGGCAGGCGTTTTACTATGGGGTCGGCAAATCCGTTTACAATTTGCGATGCAGCTTCGTCCTCATCAAGTCCGCGTGATTTCATATAGAAAAGTTGTTCTTCGTTGATTTTGCTTACGCTGGCTTCGTGCTCTATTGTAAAGTCGCGTGAGTTGCTTTTTATTTGTGGATAGGTGTTTGATATGGCATCGGGTGAAAGCAGAAGTGTGTCGCATTTCACTTTAGATTTGGCGTTTTTAATATTTTTATTCGCTTTAATTATTCCGCGATATGTGGATATGCCCTCATCTAGAGCAATTGTTTTGGAAATAATGTTTGACCTGGTATTGTCAGCTCCGTGGATGATACGTGCCCCTGTATCCTGTTGCTGATCTTTGGATGAAATTGCCAAAGAGTGTACTTCGCCTTTTGCGCCATCTCTCAAAAGATAAATTGCGGGATACTTCATGGTCATATATGAGCCAATATTGCAGTCCAGCCATACCACTTCTGAATTTGAGTAGGCGAAAGCCCGTTTTGTAACCAGGTTGTAAATGTTTTCCGACCAATTTTGAATTGTGGAGTATTGGATCCGGGCATTATTTTTGGCAACAATTTCTACAACGGCTGCATGGAGCGATTCAGTTGAATAAACAGGAGCTGTGCATCCTTCCATATAATGTAAATCGGCTCCTTCGTCTGCAATAATAAGGGTACGTTCAAATTGTCCCAGGTTTTCTGTGTTCATGCGGAAATATGCTTGAAGCGGCAAATCCAGTTTTACGTTTTTTGGAATATAGATAAACGATCCGCCTGACCATACTGCGGAATTTAGTGCGGCAAATTTGTTGTCGGATGCAGGCACAATTTTGCCGAAATACTCTTTAAATAAATCAGGATGATTTTTTAAGCCCTGTTCAATGGATTCAAAAATAACCCCTTTTTCAGCCAGTTCTTTTTTTATTGAGTGATAAACCATTTCAGACTCGAACTGCGCGCCGGTTCCCGCTAAGAATTTTCGCTCGGCTTCGGGAACTCCCAGACGCTCAAATGTATCTTTTATGTCTTGTGGCACATCTTCCCAACGGGTTTTGATTCGATCCTGAGGCTTTATATAGTAATGAATATTATCCAAATTAAGATTGCTTAAGCTTGGCCCAAAGGTTGGCATGGGAATGCGCGTAAAAAGTTTAAAAGCTTTGAGTCGATATTCGGTCATCCATTCGGGTTCCTGTTTTTCTTCAGATATTTTTTTAATCAGGTCTTCGTTTAAGCCCTTTGGACTTTTATATAAAAGCTTGTGATTTGCGTGGGTTTGTATGGTCTTAGGCATCTTTTAAATATTTTATGTATCCGTTTTGTTCAAGATCTTCGGCTAGTTTTTTGTCTCCGGATTTGATGATTTTTCCTTTGTTAATAATGTGTACGAAATCGGGATGAATATAATTTAAGATGCGTTGATAATGGGTAATCAAAACAATTCCGGTATTGTGTTTTTTGGCGATTGATTTTATGCCTTCTGCCACAATTTTTAGGGCATCAATGTCCAGGCCTGAATCAATTTCGTCAATGATTGCAAATTTGGGACGAAGCATAGCCATTTGCAATAGTTCGCTCTGTTTTTTTTCTCCGCCGGAAAGCCCGTCATTTAGGTCGCGATGAAGAAGATCTTTTTTTAAATTTAGTTCATCAATGTTTTTTTCTAATTCTTCAATAAATTTTTCCGGATCTATTCGTCCATGGACTTCGCTCACTACACTTCTTAAAAATGTGGGAAGATGTACTCCCGGTATTTCGATTGGGTTTTGGAAGGCTAAGAAAAGCCCTTTTTTTGCGCGTTTGTCGGGACTCAAATTGTTAAGTTCTTCATTATCAAGGCTAATTATTCCTTCTTGAATTTTGAAACGGGGGGATCCCATTAGGGTATTGCATAGGGTACTTTTGCCTGAGCCGTTTTGCCCCATTATCGCATGGATTTCGCCGGAATTAATTTTTAGGTTGATTCCTTTTAGTATATCTTTGTCCTCAACTGAGGCTTTGAGATTTTTTATTTCTAAAGTTGGCATGATTTAGATTATTTGGTGGAATAGATTTTGGCTTATTATTGCGAAAATGTCAAATATTATGTCCGTAACGCAACCGGGCTTTCTGAGTTATATATTTATGTATATACTTAAAATAATTATTTAATAATTACCCATGAACTTACGAAAATTTTTGGCAACGATAGTTATGGGAATCTTGCTTATTGGAGCTTTGCCTGCGGTGTCTACTGCAGCGAGTTTTTCCGATGTTTCGAGCGATGATTTTAGCTACGATGCCATCTATTATCTGAAGTCTAACGACATTGTTGAGGGGTATAGTGACGGGACGTATAAGCCCGACAGCACTATCAATCGTGCAGAATTTTTGAAAATTCTGACATTGGTTTCCTCAGTCGCACCTTCAGGTAAAAATTGTTATCCGGACGTAAAGGACGTTTGGTATTCTCCTTATGTTTGCGCTGCTACAGAGGCCGGTTGGGTAGCAGGATATCCGGACGGATATTTTAGGCCTGAAAAAGAAATTAATTTTGTTGAGGCCAGCAAAATTATTAGTAATGCTTTGGATCTTGAATTGGAAGATGCTGATACATTGATCTGGTTCAAGCACTATGTAACTGCATTGGATGATGAGTTTGCTATTCCTCCATCAGTTACAAGTTTTGATAAAAAAATCACCAGAGCTGAAATGGCTGAGATGATTTATCGTCTTGATGCGAGTGTTCATAATCGAGTTGCAAATACTTACAACAATATTGCGACCGGTGTGAGCGAAGCGGATGTGTGGAATGAAATGCGTACGTTTGATGATTGTGATTCTCTTTTGACTTATCTTGAGCCTGAAGAGAGAACATATTACGGCTATGATGATGATGTTATGGTCGATGCTGTTGAGGAATCGGCTGAAGCTCCAAAATCAACCAGCGATACACAGACTGCTCCGGCTCCCGGCGGCGCTGAAATGGGTACTGCGGCCGGCACCGAGTATTCTACAACAAATGTACAAGTTGAAGGTGTGGATGAAGCTGATATCGTAAAAACCGATGGTGAAAATATCTATATTGTAAAAGGGGATAATGTTCGTGTTGTTAAAGCTTATCCTGCTGATGAAATGACCGAGCTGGGTGAAGTTACTTTTGATGATGAGGGTTTCTTTCCATATGATATGTATGTTGATGGTCCTCGAAATCGTTTGACTGTAATTGGTACAAGCTACAACGATAGCATTGAGCCATACAATGTGACCCGTGAATACGATTATGATTATTACGGAACCACAAGTAAGGTTTATGTCTTTGATATAAGCGATGCTTCAAATATTGAGTTAATGCGTCAGGTCTCGTTTGAAGGGGACTATGTTTCGTCCAGAAAAGTGGATGAGATGGTTTACCTGGTTTCAAACAAATATTACTACTATTATAATCCGCCAATTTTAGAGGACGATGTGATTCCTTTATATGGTGATAGCGCAACTGGCGAAGTTAAGCCTGTTACAACTTGTGGCGATATTAGATACATTCCGGGCGGAATTGATAAAACCTATTTGATTGTTTCCGGAATTCCAACTGATGATGAGAAAGGCGCAGTAACTGAAGAAGTTGTGCTTGGCTCAAGCGGTGAAATTTACGCTTCACGCGATAATTTGTATCTGGCTGAGTATGGATCAAGTTGGTATTACTGGGATAGTGCTTATAATGAAGAGACAGTTGTTCATAAGTTTAGTTTGGATAGGTCTGATATCGAATATGAAGGTCAGGGCGCAGTGCCGGGAACAATTTTGAACCAATTTTCAATGGATGAGTATGATGGTAATTTTAGGATTGCTACTACTCTTGGGGATGTATGGTCTTCAAACCCTCCGGCAACAAATAATGTGTATGTTCTTGATGAGAATATGGACACTGTTGGTTTGCTTGAAGGACTTGCACCTGGTGAAAGTATTTATTCGGTGCGATTTATGGGCGAGAAAGCTTATATGGTTACTTTCAAAAAGGTTGATCCTTTATTTGTGATTGATCTAAGTAATCCGTCTTCGCCTTCAGTACTTGGAAAATTGAAAATTCCGGGGTACAGCGATTACCTCCATCCTTATGATGAAAATCATATTATTGGATTTGGTAAGGAGGCAGTAGAGGCCAGTGAAGAGGATGTTGCGAGTCGTGATCTTGATTTTGCCTGGTATCAGGGAATGAAGGTGGCGATGTTTGATGTGAGTGATGTTGAAAATCCTGTTGAGCTTCATAAAATGGTGATTGGTGATAGGGGAACTGAGTCTGAGCTGCTTTGGACTCATAAAGCTCTTCTTTTCGATAAGGAGAAAGGTTTAATGGCTTTTCCCGTAACTTTGGCAGAAATTTCCGATGAAGTGAAGAATGATCCTGATACACCTGATAATACTTATGGAGATTTTGTTTATCAGGGCGCTTATGTTTATGATGTGAGCGTAGAGGATGGATTTAATCTTCGAGGTCGAATCACTCATTACAACGAGAGTGAAGTTGAGGAGAAATCAGGTTATTATTGGTATGGAGAGAAGGATATTGAGAGGATTCTTTATATAGGCGAAAATCTTTACACTGTTTCTTTGGGGATGGTGAAGGCGAATTTGCTGAGTAACCTTGATGAAGTGAATGAGGTGGAAGTTGGAGGCGAGAGCGGATATGGGGATTATTGGTATGAATAGTTA
>WJKE01000006.1 GCA_014729275.1 Candidatus Peregrinibacteria bacterium
ATTTTTTTGGGGGAGAGGCTTGACAGATTTACGTTTTTGATGTATTTATTATTTTACGGTTAAATATAATTTATGAAAAAATTTGAATTTATTAAAGATAATTTTTCTCCCGAGTTTTTAAGGATGAGCTATTTAGCATTAATTATGACGGCTTTGTCGGCTTGTGGTTCTGATTCACCTGAGATATTTGAAAATCAGGCTGATGTTACAGGCTCAATAGAAGATATTATTGATACTGTGCCTGAGGAAGCAGAGGAGGTTTTTGATATTGATAGGGAGAAAATGGCACAAAATTCAATAGGAGCTGCTATACAGCATATTGATGAGAATATGGATGTTGATTTTGATTTAAAGGAAAGCGATTATTATTTAGCATTGGCTATGAAAGAAAGTAGTCTTAAGCATGATGCTGTTTCATCGAGTAATGCTTTAGGTTATTTTCAGTTAAAAAAAGGGGCTTTGATCGATGTAAATGAGAGGTTTGACCTTAACTTTGTCCTTTCTGATATTTTTGATGAAGATGCTTCTTCTTTGGGAAGAATTCGGGAAGTGGCTAAAAATAATTCAATCGCGGGAATACTTTATTGGTACTTGTGTAGGGATATGTATGGCGCAAAACTTTCTGAAGATTTGAATGAACGGGATAAAGATAGATTGGCTGGATTTGTCTATAAAATGGGGCCAACAGCTGTAAAAGGATTGTGGGAAGATCTTGGGAATCCTGATAATTTTAATGATTTTGCTTTAAGATTGGCAAAAATTATCGCAAAAGCCAGTGATGATATTGAATTAGTGCCCAGTGGATCAGAATTGAAAAAAGATCCTACTTACAAAATTGACTACTTGGCTTATTTAAGGGTTAAAGGTGGCGTTGATAAAAAAGTGGATATTGGTGGCAATAATTACGATGTTGCAAATTTAATTCAGACTTTAAGGTATACTGAACTTATTGTAAGTATGCATTCCGGTCCTTCTGAACCAGTAGTAGAGAATTTGATTCCTATGGATACGGAATTTATTCAGCCAGATAGATATTTATGGAGTATTGCTTCTGATCTGATTCAGAATTTTGAAAAAGCTCACAGTATTACCTTTCCTGGAAGTTCGAAAACTAAAAAAGTTCACAAAATGATCGAACTTATTAATCAGTTTAATATTGATCAGGGAAATGCGGTTTTTGATGGGGTTAAACCAAATGATTATGCTCCTAATTTAGCTGTTGGGGATAAAATTTTGACACCTGATTCGGAATATATTTTATCCCATATTGAAGCTGCGGCTTCATCTTCAAAATTGGAAGTTTTACCTGAAGGGATCCCTATGTATTCCGGTCCAAATGCAAAGGAGCTTGAAGAGAAAGGTAAAAAGGTTCCTGTTTTTAAAGGAAAAGCACCGGAGGTTGTAATTCCTGAATACGATGGAACTAAAATTGATACCTCTGTTTTAACGGGTAAATCGGGTACCTATGGGGAGATGGCTTCTGAAGATGTGAAATACATTATTTTGCATGCAACGGTTGGATTGCAGGTTAAAGATGGTAAATGTGAAGGAAAATTATTCCGAACTCAAAGGATGCATTATTTAGTTGCTAAGGATGGAACTATTTATAGGCTTAGAGATGAAAATATCGCTGTTGATCATGCAGGTCTTATGACTGAAGCAAAACTAAAAGCAAAAAGATATACGTCTTATGCAAAATGGAACGGTGATGCGGAAGTTTCTTTGCATTCAATTGGAATTGAGATTGAAACTGATCATACAAGTCCTGGAAAGGTCGATCCAATTACTGAGGATCAATATGCAGCTTTAAAAAAGCTTGTTCCGTGGATAGCATCAAGGTTTAAGATCCCAGCTTCTCAAGTTTTAGGTCACGACCAAATCGCTATGGATAAATATGGAACAATGGGAAGAAAGCCTGACCCATGCCAACTAGATTCGACTAAAATTGGTCTCCCTGATAATTCTAGAAGAATCATCCCTGATGTTGCATCAGGTGAAATTGGCGGCGATTATAAGGAAATAAAGAGGGATTATCAGAAAAAGGGAACAGGATCTTACGGTTGTCCTGTAGAAAGGCTGGAGGGATGGAAAGCCTCTGAGAAAATTGCGGAAGAAATGGAAAAATTAGATTAAATTAGTATTGATATTCTGCGATTCTTCGGTTTATTAAGTTTTTCATATCGTAGTAGGGCAGTTTTTCAATTTGCCGCCAGTGTTGCTCATCTAAGTAGCCAAGGTGGATTATTTTATGGTGTTCAACGCAAAGGTGTTTCAGTTTATCAGGATCATGCGTTTTCGTAAGCGCAAAGGCTTCTGTGTGGTGAATATTTTTGGCAGGTTTATAACAATTCGGGTGTTCGCAAATACCCTGAGATCGCCTATTTATATATGTTTCAATTTTTTTTGGAATTTTTCGACTGCGGCTTTTAATGGGTTGGGGTTTTTCAATTTTTGATTGTTTTTTTTCAGCTTCCGCGCCTTTTTTACTCAATTCAAGTAATTTTTTCATAGCATCATTCCAGTTATCCTCACCTTTAAGTTTTTGTAATTTTTCTAAAATTTCTTTATCCAAACTCATCAAAACTGAAGACTGATTTGGCTTATTTAAGTGCTTGGAGTCCTCCCTCGACTTCCTAGGAAGTCCGGATTTATAATCTCTCACAAAAACTTTCAAAGTATTCTTGCTCATTTTTTTGGCCTTTTTTGCCCAAAAGTCACTGTTTTCTTTAGTGACAATGGCTATAATGGGCTTCACAGCATTAACGCCCTTAGTTTTTGCTACTTTCATCAAATTCGGCTTATCTTCAATTTTATGTAAAATCCTAAGCGATTCATTAACTTTATGCCGACTCATACCTGCTAATTTTGCTGCATATTCGTAAATCGATCCAAAGCCTTTTTTCTCCCAAATTCTATTTTTTTCAATTTTTGGTAACATCAACACACATTTGTGCATCCACTCTCGTGCATTCCGCCCATATCTACAAAATTCATCATGTAATATTTTATCTTTATTATTCATATTTTCGAGGGTTAAGCGACATCCTTATTCTACCTCAAAAAAGCCAAAAATCGAGCATTTCGACTTGAGGTTTTTGCTAAAACATGGTGAGCGTATACTCACCTTTTGTCGAGAATTTTGCTATTCCATTTTTTTTGAGGCGACTTCTTGACAAATTTGCAACGTGATTCGGCTTCTTTTTGCAGCTAAAAAGACCCTGGTTTTTCGGGGGAGTTTTTGAGGAAACAGCTTGAGAAATGCGAAAAAGGGTGTTTGAATTTTGACGAATAACCATAAATTCATAAACCTTTTTCGCATGAATAAATATATCCAAGATTTCATAAGAA
>WJKE01000064.1 GCA_014729275.1 Candidatus Peregrinibacteria bacterium
CCAAAAATCCGCTTCTACGAAGGCCGCGAAGGCATCAAAACCATTCTCGAAGAAACTCTTTCATCCAAAGAAGAATTGCTAGGTTACACAAATATAAAAGCCTTAGCAGAACTCTTTCCCGAATACTTTAAAGATTTCTGCCGGAGAAAAATCAAAAAAAATATAAAAACCCGCTACCTATCGCCCGAAACCGGCGAAGGCGTAGACCTAATCGACAAATTCTATCCAAAAAACTACGACAAAAACCTAATTGAAATTCTACTGGTCAATAAAGAGGAATTCTATTTCGAAAACGAAATCTCAATCTTCGAGAACAAAGTTGCTATTTTCTCACTAAATCCAAATGAACCAATTGCCCTTTTAATTGAATCCGCAACTTTCGCGGCCTCAATGAAATCCATATTCAACCTGGCCTGGCTTGGAGCCACTAGCTTTATAGCACGATAACACCTTGTTCAACTTTCTTATACAAGTGCCTCCTTATAACAATCCTCGCAAAAAATCCTCTCTGGCCTATCCGGAGAATATACGGATTTTAGGCCAGTTTTGCATCGCTCACAACTACGATCCCAAAATTTATGCGGATTTCTCCACTTCAGCAAATTACTCATTCGACAATCCGGACATTTTAAAGGCACAGGCAGTCCCATCTTCTTATAAAACAAAAACTCTTCTTTCATTATTCGATAATTCTTACCGCATTCACCACAAGAAAGAACCTCCTGTAAAATTGACTCATCTGTATCCTTTATGCTCGCGGGCACTTTAACCTTTTGCTCAGAAAACTCCTGCGGATCCGGATCCTTCCACTTAAACCCCTGAGCCAAAGCCTCTTCCTTGGTTAAAGGAAAATAATCCAAAGCCAAAGTCTCGTTATAAGCAAATGGCGACAAAGAACTTGGAAAAAACTCACCCCATTCACCGGTTTCCATCATATGCTCAATAATCCGCGGCAGTAATTCCTCCCACTCTTCCTTAGTATACTGTTTATTCAGAATACAATAGCGCTTATTATGCATATTAGTACAGCCAAAAAGATGATCGTTCGAAAAACAATTATCTATATACATTGAGTCATTGTTGTGATCAAAAAAAAAATTCGAAAATAAAGTACGATTCAAAAACGTACCGGCCATTACTTCATAACAAAGCTCCATCTCATAACCCGCGCGAGTAATATCAAAAGAATCCTTCATCCCAAGACCAGCAACATCGCAGTACCTACAATCTTCAGAATCATCAGTTTCAAAAATATACTCACAATTCTTACAATTCTTAATAAGATCACCCAAAGAATTTTCAGAATTCTCAATTACCAAGTTTCGGTGCGGCATTTTATTCCACAAAGCTTTACTCTCCTCAAGATAAAAATCGGTCATATCCGGAGTCAACTCAACCTCCTTCATTTTTTTCTCATACTCCTCTGCCGTAAGCTGCTTGTTAAAATAACAATATTTTTTTTGCCTCAAACCTGTGCATCCAAAACAATTACTGCAGCCTTTACAATCATAACAAAAAGCCGATTCACTACAATTAAAACACCAATAGCAATAAATCAAACTATAAGCATTAAAACACTTAAAACAAGAATAACAAAGCTCAGCCTTATCAGACCAATAGCAATCCAAAGTATCCCGACCATAAAAAAGGTGCAAATTATAGTGCGAATCCTCATTAAAATGCCCTCCAAAATTCATATAACAGTTCTTTGAGTCTGTTTCCAAATGGGTATACTCACTATTTTCAGAATTTTTGCTTAATAAAGGTAAGCAAGGAACCTCTTTCTTAAGATCTGCAAACTGCTCAAAAAATGGCCTGGAAAAATCATAATCGCGACCATAATCACACGGATCCCACTTATCACTCCACCAAATATCATTAGCATAAACTTTATAAGGTTTATCAGGAGAGTAAATAGAAATTATATTTTTACCACTAAAAGCGCAGGTATTTTTGTATAGTTTACGCTCATTTCGAAAAGTAAGACGACGCTGTTGACGACAATCAGGGCAAAAAGCAGGCGTCGGAACCTCAAACTTATGCCCTCCAACAGTAGGGCCTACCTTTTTTAAAAAAGCTAAATCTTTCTCATCAAGTACAAAGCTTTGTTTACAATTTTTACAAGTTTTGCTTAAATTAGTCATGTGTTCATTAATTATTACAATAAATTATGCTTTTACTCTTTACATCTTTGCAAGAACGCTGTAAAGTGTTCTTCTTTGCGAACAACATAAAATACTAATATGCTAAATGACTATCTTAAACAAGTAGGACTAAACGAAAAGGAAAGAACGCTATATTTAAGCTTAGCGGAAATGGGTATACAGCCTGCATCTGTTATAGCTAAAAAATGTAATTTTGATCGAGTTACAGCTTATAAAAATCTTAAAAAACTTGCCGACAAAGGGTTCGTAAAAACCTACTACAGAGATAACATTCAATGCTTTGGAATTGAAAGTTTTGAAAACATTAAAGTTCACTTAAGTGAAAAGATGGGAAATATTGAGGAATTACTCGAAAAATTCCCCATCGCCCAAAACTTACTTAAATCAGCAAAAGCTGATGAACAGCTTATTCCAAAACTGGAAATTTTTGAGGGAGAACCGGGCTTAAAAAAATTCTTTAAAGATATTTTATACGAACTTAAAAAAGAAAAAATAAAACAAATTAGAATGCTAACCTCAAATACATTTAATGAAAAACTTGGAAACGTTGCTTTATCTGAATTCGTGCAAAACTTTTTCCAGGAAATTAAGAACAAAAAAATTGATCTTGAAATCTTCGAAGCCTGCGGAACATTAATGCCAGAACGAGTTCAAAAAGTTTCCCCCAAAGAATTTGATCCAGCCCTACTCCCGGCAGCCAGAGGAACGACCAGTATTTTCTTGGTTGGGCATGCTGTTTACATTGCCTGTTACAAAAATACTCAAATTGGTCTTAAAATAAAACAATCAGATATGAGCCAAATCTTTCACTTTATATTCGATTTTCTACAGAAATAATTTAAAACGCCATCGCATTATATACTGTTTTCACTATTTCTGCTCTGGTTATTTGATGAGAAGCGTTAAATGTTGGATTATTGCTAATTATTCCAGCATCTAAAGCAGTTACAACGTATGGTGCATACCAACTATCTACAGGTACATCACTCATTGGTGGAGTAGTTACCGTTTCTGCAGGTTCATATCCAAAAGCCTCCATTGTAATTTTTAAGGCCGCAGCTTTATCTATTGTATCACCGGGCTTATAAGTTCCATCAGCATAACCAGCTACCCAACCGTGAGTTTTTGCATAGCAGACATAAACTGCAAACCATTGATTTGTAACATCCGAGAAACAATAATCATACGAAGCACCGGAAAAATCCGCATCAACAGCATTAGTAATAATAGTCAAAAGTTCAGCTCTGTTTAAAGTTTGATCAGGCTTAAACGATCCATCGTCGTAGCCTTTGATTATTCCCAATTTATATAGTGTTTCGATTGGAAGGGCATAAGTATGATCTGACCACACATCAGTAAATATTTCATATCTCTCGCTTTGATCTAAAACTAGCTCAGTATATTCACAAAATGGCTGACAAACAGGAATTCGCGGACAAGTTGTACATTCGGAAGGAATTTCCGGCACAGCTCCATCGTCATTTTCACTTTCATCGTCATACGCAACTTCATCATCTACTTCATAATCTCCGGAAATCGCGTCCCCTTCAATTACACTTGCCTTAAATGTATTTAAATAAAGCGAAGTCGAATTATAAAAATAAAAAATTCCATAAAGTGAAAATCCCACAAAAAGCATTAATATTGCAATAAAACCAGTATGCTCAGCTCCGGACATTACTTTTTTCTTTGTAGATTTTTTAGTTCTTTTAGATTTTTTAGGCATAGGAAGTAAAGTTATATAATTTTTATTTTTTTAAACTTTGTTTCTTAAGAACCTGACTGTATTCAGATTCGTATATATGAAGAAAAGACATAAGAATAATTAATACAAGGGGACCAACAATAACTCCTTTTAAGTCAAGCATCCAAACACCACCTAAAATCACAAAAAATGTAAGTAGGGGGTAAGTTCTGGCTTTTCCACCAATTAAATAAGTTCTTGCAAAATTGTCGATTGAACCAACCAAAAGCATTCCCCATAAAAACAAAAATAGCGCAGAATAATATTGTCCCAAAACTACTAATACTATAGCTGCGGGTACCCAAACAATTGCCGTACCAACCACAGGAAGAAGCGATAAAAATCCCATTACTGTTCCCCAGAACACAGGGCTGGAAATTCCAACAATCGCAAAGCCGATTCCTCCGATAAATCCTTGAAGAACTGCAGTAAAAAACACTCCAAAAATAATTGCTTTCACCATGGAAGCGGTTTTTTTGAAAAGTTCAGATTCATATTTTTCGGGAATCGGACTAATATAACCAAGATGATCCACAAGTTCATTTCCATCTTTAAAAAAATAATACAAAGAGAAAAACATAACAACCAGACCAATAACAAAAGAAATAATATTATTTAAAAAACTGGAAAGTTCATCACCTAAAAATTTACTTACAACTTGAACAACGCTTAAAATTGTATCCTTAATTTCAAAAGATTGAATATCTACAATTGGAGAAAGTTGAACCTTAAACCATTCAAACATATCGTAAAAGAATCCGCCCTTTTCCCAAAGTAAATATTTATCAAAAACACCAGACTCAAGTTTAGCGTTAACTATTCCATAAGTATCTAACACCTCGCTTGATAACATTGCTATAAGCACAGCAAGTGGTATCACAATAACCAAGAATACAATAAAACAAGTTAACACTGAAGCTACGCGACGCCTATCTTTAAACCATTTTACAAATTTTTTGTTTACAGGATTAAATGCAATGGCAAGCACAGCAGCTATAAATATTGAAGATAGAAGCGGCCACAAAATATAGAACATTGCCGCAAAAGTTGCTATTACGCATGCAATGAAAAAATATTTTGGAAGAGACTCTATAACCAAAGAATCAGCCATTTCCTCCCTTAACTGTTTTTTTGTTTTTTTTATTTTAGGCATAGTCAAAATTTGAATTTTTCTATTTCAAACATTTTTAAGCATAGCCAAACTAATGAATACTACTTTAAATATATAGCATAAGTGTAAGGTTTCGAATTAACACTTTGTCTTGACGGACAAAAAGTAAGTTGTAAAAAATTTTTTCTGCGCAGAAATATTTTACAAAAAAGCAGATTACTGGTTTAATGTGCGCACACTGATGACGGGTGGGATTTTAAAGCGCATTCCGTGCAACTAAAATTCCCACCCGAAAGGAGGAGGGTCATGATGCCATGGCCCAAAAACTTGCCGCCACCATGCACGGTGGCGGTGATCGCCCGGCAACGGGTGATCACCGCCGCCCGCCGTGTGGCGGGTGCCTATAACCGGGCGCTACTCAAAGTCTTGATCGCCGTGCATCGCGCGGCGAAAAAGCTATAGCGTTCGGTTGGTCCCGGCCCCTTTTAAAGGGCCGGGACCAAATTCCTAAAATAAAAAATTTATCTCTGTACAGGCTCCATTATCTCTGAATCCCAACATTCAGGAATCATATCTACAGGGAAATCATAAGGTTCTATATCACTGCATTCAATAACTCCGTTACCATCAGCAGCAATGACCCATCCATCCTCAGTATTGGCAGCGTAAAAATAACCTCCACCACCACCTCCTACAAAACCTACAGTTCCGGAAGCAAAGTCTTCATTGCTTACACTAAGAGTGATTTTCACATTATCCATATCCCACTCAGGATTTTTATCCAACAAAGCATTCTTTATATCCTCCTTAGAGGCTGGATAAACTACAGTCTCATCCATGGCCGGTTCATCAGGACTAGGGCTAGGGCTAGGGCTAGGTTCAGCCACTTCATCAATATCAGCATCTTCAACCGTTTCTACAACTTCCTCTTCATCATCAAAAACAGTAGTTTCACTTTTCTGTTCCTCATTTTCTCCAATATCCATCGAAAAACTACAAGCACTCAGAATAAATATTACAACAAACAACAAAACAAAAATTCTTTTCATAAAATTATGATTAAGATATATTTAATTAATGCAATATTATATCATTTAACCTATATTAACAACATGGACAACAAAAAATATAATCCCCTAACTCCTGAAGAAGAAGACATAATTGTACGTAAAGGCACAGAAGCACCATTTAGCGGTGAATATGTCTCATCACGTGGTATAGGAACATATATTTGTAGACGCTGCAATGCTGAGCTCTACAGAACCGAAGATAAATTTGATTCCGGCTGCGGTTGGCCCAGCTTTGATCAGGAAATTGAAGGTGCGGTTAAAAACACCACAGATGCAGACGGTGTTCGTACAGAAATTACATGTATAAACTGCGGGGCACATCTTGGCCACGTATTTACAGGTGAAAAACTCACAAAAAAAGACACTCGACACTGTGTAAACTCACTATCACTTAAATTTATTGAAGATGAAGAATAAAAAAGCAATATTCGCTGCCGGATGTTTCTGGGGAGTGGAGCATTATTTCAAAAAACTTAAGGGAGTTACAGAAACCAAAGTAGGATACACAGGCGGAGAAACCAAAAATCCCGGTTATGAGCAAGTTTGCGCAAAAAACACCGGACATTTTGAAGCAATTGAAGTTACTTACGATCCCTCAAAAATCACTTACGAAAAGTTGGTTAAATACTTTTTCGAAATTCACGATTTTTCTCAAGAAAATGGCCAGGGCCCGGACATTGGCCCACAATATAAATCAGCAATTTTTTTCGCTAATAAAGAAGAAAAACAAATTTCAGAAAAAATTATCTCGCTTCTTAAAGAAAAAGGTTATGAGGTAGCCACAAAACGACTGCCCACAAAGACTTTCTACCCTGCCGAAGAGTATCATCAAAACTACTACTTTAAAAAAGGCGCAGAGCCATATTGCCACTTTTGGAAAAAAATATTCTAAACTTTTCTATTTTTAAAAATTTCTGCAACAATAAAAAGCATTAACCAAACCCCCATAGGAACAAGGCTGTAGAGCCATTTTCCATCAACAAGATAAATATGAATTCCAGCAAATATAAAAATTAAATAACTTAATTTTTGAATATATTTCCACCATTTTTTTAACCTCAACATAGAAAACCTATTTGATGTTAAAAATACCGGAATTAACACTATTAAAGATAAAAGCCCCCAGGTAAATGCAGAAGAAAAACTCCAGGAACTTTCCGACCAAAATGCAGTAATTGGTAAATCAAAAACCACAAAAACCGCAACAGTGTGAGCAATAATAAACAAAGCAGAAATTATTCCAATTTCTTTGCGCTTTAAAACTAATTTCCTTAGAAAAATTGCACCAATCAAGTCAGAAAGAGGTCGTAAAATTAACACAAAAGCCAAAATAGCCCATGCAATCCAACCCAAAATTTCATTAATTGACATAAATTTATTATTTATTTTTTAAAAATTATAAATTACTTAGTAAAATTTGCAAATTTTGAAAAATTTACTATAATAAAATTAATTCATTTTTAACCCAAAACCTATGAAAGTTCTATGGTGGATAGTACTGGTACTAACTGTTGTTGGTGCTCTAAATTGGGGACTGGTTGGACTATTTGAGTTCGATTTGGTTGCCTATTTATTTTCTGACATGATGACTGTAGCCAAAGTTGTATACGTTCTTGTCGGTGTAAGTGGTCTATTAACACTAATTTTATCAGTTATGCATGGAAAAAAATGCAATGCTGAAATGTAGTTCTAAATTAAATTTAGTTGGGGCGGAAAATTTATTTAAATTTTCCGCCCCCTTTTTTTTTACTCCTGATATTTCCAATTTTTGGCATAAAAAAAGCCACAAGGGCATTTACTAATCACTAAAGATATGGTAAAATAATTAGATAAAATATATCTGAATTATGGAAAATTATATCGAAAAATTAAAGGAATTCCTTCTATCCGGTGAATTTATCACCAGAGAAAAGCTAAATGAGCTTGAAAACATATCAGCGACTCAAAATATTCCACTTACAGAAGTACTTATTGAGTATCAAATCCTTAAAGATTCTCAACTCGGGCAATTGATCTCAGACATTTGCAATTGGCAATATGCTGATTTAAATAAAGAAGAAATTGATGAAAATATTCTAAAATTAATCCCTGCAGCTGTAGCAAAAAAACAAAAAGTAATCGCTTTTCAGGAAAACGAGCAGGGAATTAAAGTAGCCATGGAATCACCTGATAATGTGCCCATTATTCATCTCATTGAGAAAAAAATCGGCAAAAAGGTTATCCCCTATTACAGCACAAAAAAACAAATCACAGATCAATTTGTTCACTACGAAAACGATCTATCTGAAGATTTTGTAAAACTAATTGAAACCTACAAGAAAGAAGGCGAATCCGACAGCCTGGAAAACTCCGCTGTAGTAAAAATGGTCAATCTTCTTCTAAAAAAAGCCTTTGAGCAAAACACCAGTGACATCCATTTCGAACCAATGGAAAACAAATCATTGGTAAGATTCCGTATTGATGGAGTTTTGCATGATGTAATTGAGGTCCCAAAGGAATTTCACGACCTTATTGTTACCAGAATTAAAATTCTATCTAATCTGCGTACCGACGAACACCAGGTTCCTCAAGATGGAAAACTGGAATTTACAAATCCATCGGGCAGAATAGACATAAGGGTGTCAATCCTTCCAACAACCAAAGGAGAAAACATAGTAATGAGGCTTTTAGCAGATAAAGATCGGCATTACACACTTGAAGATCTGGGGTTATCTGAAAAAGATTACGCAAAACTAAAAAACAACACTTTAAAACCCTGGGGCATGATGCTCGTAACCGGCCCCACAGGTAGTGGTAAAACCACAACTTTATACAGTATTTTAAAAATACTAAACAGACGAGAAGTAAACATCTCAACAATTGAAGATCCTGTTGAGTATAACATTTCCGGAATAACCCAAATTCAGGTAAACCCAAAAGCAAAATTAACTTTTGCATCCGGATTACGCTCAATAGTAAGGCAAGACCCGGACATCATAATGGTTGGAGAAATACGTGATGAAGAGACAGCAGACATTGCTGTAAATTCAGCCATGACCGGTCATCTTGTTTTATCAACACTTCATACAAATGATGCACCAACCTCACTTCCACGTCTTTTAGAGATGGGTATTGATCCCTTTTTGGTAACTTCAACCGTGAATGTAATTATCGCTCAAAGACTTTTACGAAAAATTTGTATGCATTGCATCCAAAGTAAAAAAACACTCAAAAGTGAAGTTGAAAATAAATTACCAAAACATCTAATAGAAAAAATATTTAAAGATAAAGACGAAGCTCTTCTTTATTCGGGAAAAGGCTGCAAAATATGTAAAGACACAGGATACGATGGAAGAATTGGTGTTTTTGAAATTCTGGAACTAACAGAAGACATAAGAGCGCTAATTATATCAAAAGCATCCTCAGAAAAAATTAAAAAAGAAGCAATAAAAAACGGAATGACAACAATGCTGGATGATGCAATGGAAAAAGCCTTAAATGGTGTAACAACAATTGAAGAAATCATAAGGGTAGTAAGAAACTAAAAAATGTCTGAAAACAAAACAAAAAATAAAGAAATATACTTAAGAGGCATAAGTCAGGTTGAAGTGCTTCTTTTCACAAAACACCTTGCAATGAATCTGAAAAGCGGATTCACCCTAAGTGAAGGCATAGAAATGCTTTATGCTCAGGCAAAAGGCAAAATGAAATCCGTTTTAGAAAATATGCTGGTAACAATAAATTCCGGAGAGTCATTTTCTAAGGCATTAAGCGCATATCCAAAATATTTCAGCCCTATCTACATAAATTTAATAAAAACCGGAGAAATTTCTGGAACACTGGAAGAAAACCTAGAGCACCTTTCTAAACAAATGAAAAAGCTTTACGACCTCAAAAAGAAAGTAAAAGCTGCCTTAATGTATCCGGCATTAATATTCATTGCCATATTTGCTCTTGGTCTATCAGTGGCTGTATTCGTACTACCAAAAATTATTCCGCTTTTCAGAGCACTCGATATAGACCTACCGTTTACAACTAAAGCACTGATCTTCTTAGCAGGAGTATTCGAAAAAAACGGTATAATAATACTTATAGCAAGCATAATCACCATAACTTTTTTAATTTGGCTTCTAAAAAGAGATTTTATAAAACCAATCACACACAGAGTTTACTTAAAAATCCCATTCATTAAAAAAATTATTATTGCTGTAAACCTTGAAAAATTCTTCCGTACTTTTGGAATGCTTTTAGAAAGGGGCATCCCCGTAGATAAATCACTTCAAATTACTATGGATGGAACAACAAACAAAGTTTACAAAAGTATAATTGCCAAAATGATCCCCGAACTCCAAAAAGGATCATCAATTTCAAAAATAATGAATTCAAACCCTGAGCTTTTCCCTTTAATTACAACAAGAATGGTGGGGATGGGAGAAAAAACCGGTAACCTTAGCGAAATACTGACATATTTAAGCAATTTTTACGAAAGTGAAGTTGATGAAACAATGAAAAACTTATCTACAATACTGGAACCGGCATTATTGATAATTATTGGAGTTGTTGTTGGAGGAGTTGCCCTGGCTATACTAGGGCCAATTTATCAAATAACCGGCAACTTACGTGGATAAAATTAGACAAAAAAAAGGTTTTACACTAATAGAATTAATTATTACAACTGCAGTTCTTGTAGTTCTAATTTCTCTTGTTTTTGCAGCTCAAAGCAGAGTACTTGCAAACACTTATCTGGATTCAAACACAGATCAAATTAAACAAACCTTATGGCTTGCGCAAACAAAATCGCAAAGTGGCCTAAACAATTCTTCGTGGGGTGTAAATTTCGACAACACATTAAGCGAATTCACAATATTCAAGGGTGAGTCATATTCAACAAGAGACTCAAGCTTTGATATCACCACTCCCCTTCCAAGCTCCTTAAATTTTTCTTCTATAAGCTTAAACCAGGGAGGAAATTCAGTAATTTTCACCCAATACTCAGGCGAAACAGACAATTACGGCTCAATCACCCTTAGCAATTCTGAAAACATTTACAATATAATTCAAATAAATTCCAAAGGATTAATCTCAATAACGCAAAGCCCATAATGAAACTTCTAAAAAATACAAAAGGAAGCTCAGTTCTAGAGATCATTATTGCAATGGGCATTATTGTATTAATTACACCAAGCATAGTTATTTTATACCTTGCGACCGGATCTTCAAATTTAAGAGAAAAAGAGAATCTGCAAGCTCAAATGTATTTTTTGCAAGGCTATGAAGCACTTGTAAGTATTAGAGATTCAAATTACTCCAATCTTTCCAATGGAAATCATGGCCTTAGCAAAAACAATGGTTACTGGGGACTTAACGGAAGTACAGATACATCAGGAAAATACACCAGACAAATAACAATAGAGGATGTTTACAGAGATGCAAGTTGCGCCTTAGATCCAACTGGAATTCATGATCCAAACACAAAAAAGGCCCAAATTTCAGTTTCGTGGACATCATTCAACAATATTGAGCAAAACCTCTCAGCCATAGCATACTTAAGAAATAAGACAGACTTTAGTGGATGCGGAGCAGCAGGTATTGACGACCTCACAATAAATTCCGACAGCGCCTACCTCGATTTAGACAACAAAGTAATTGCAGGAATCAGCATAGAAAACACCCACTCAAGCGCAGATCTTACAATTGACCTAATAACCGTATCATGGACCGGAGGAACTAACGGAAGCAAAATTGAAGAAATAGTAATAGACACTCAAACAGTTTGGTCCGGCACAAAAAGTTCCGGAACTACACTGGATATCAGTGACATAACACTCACAAGTGGCTCAGGTGCGCATCAAATCAATCAATTGATATTCAAAAAAGATATGAGTGGAGCAAATCTATCATTAACTTTCACTCTTTCTACAGGAGAATCAAAAACCGTTTCAAATATTCAATTTTAAATGAATACAAAAAGCAAACAATCAGGGTTCACACTAATAGAATTAATAGTTTATATAGCTATAGCAATGATTGTATTAATTTCCGCAACAGGAATCATTTGGAACATATTTTCATCAAATCTCCGTGCGCAAAAAACAAGAGAAGTTTACACAATTTCAAGACAAATAATGTCTGAACTAACCAAGCAAATTCACTCTGCAGAGGATGTTATCACTGCTTCATCAAATTTTAATACCAACCCGGGTACTCTAACTTTAGATTTCCCGGGAGGAAACACCAACAAAATATTCGACACTTACGAAAAAACAATCTCAATAAATGGACGCGAAATTTCAATAACAAAATTAAGACTAACAGAGGGAAGCGATGCTCCAATAGACCTAAGCTCGGACCAGGTAACTATAAATAATTTCACCCTGGAAAACCTGACATACTCAGGCGAAAACAAAAACATAAATATAAGCCTGAACGTATCAACAATAAATCCCGATAACGACTCAGATTACGACATATCACTGGACCTTGAAACATCAGTTTCTGTAAAAAAAGACACATGAAAAACATAAAAATAAAAACAGACACCAAAGGAGCAACAGTACTTACATCAGTAATTATAATTGCTGCCACAATGGTATTAATATCAGTTTCAATGGGACTAAATTCAATAAACGAAAATCAAATCACGCTTCACCAAAGTCAAATCAGCGAGTTAAACATAACTGCAAACGGATGCAGTGAAGAAGCACTATACAGATTAAGCAGAGATTCAACTTACTCAGGAGAAACTCTCACAATCGAATCAAGCACATGCGAAATAACCGTAAGCGGAAACGGAAATAATAGGACCATCGTGATAGAAGCACAAAAAAACAACTATAACAAATATTTGGAATTGGAAGTTAGCATAAACCCCAATTTCAGCGTAAGCAATTGGTCAGAATTACCCAGTTAAATGAAAAAAATAATCAATAAAATTACAGATTTATTCCATCCTTTTAAGAAAAAAAAGGGGCTGGGCCTATACGTAACCGACGATTACATCCAGGCAGTACAGCTTAAAAAAACCCGAGGAAACTACTCTACAGAAGTTGTAGGCCAAAAACCTTTACCCAAAAAAATAATTCAAAATGGTGAAATAATTAATAAAGACCTGTTTGCAAATGAGTTAAATTACTTTTTAAAGGAATATAAAATTTCCTGCGACAACTGCATTCTTGCAATTCCAGAGGCGCACAGCTTCGAGCACACATTCTTTCTGCCATCAAATTTATCTAACAAACAATTTAAAGCCACTCTTGAAACTCTTATTTCTGAAACAATTCCTATTCCCATCAATAATCTTTATTACTCCTACAAATCATTTGTAAGAAGTAAAGTAAGCGTCACCTATGTTACAGCCGGAAACAAAGAAATTTTACGGTCTTATTCAGAAATATTAAAAAAATTCTGTAACAAGAGCCAGGTGGGGTTCATTCCCTTAAGCCAAAGCCTTTACTTAAATTTAACAGACGAATTTAACAATGATGCCGGATACATTCTTATAGATAACTGCGACACTAAAACCAGCTACTACTCATTTTGGACAGACACAGTTTTTGACATAGGTCACATATTAAAATCTCAAGAAAACTCTTTAGAAAACTTTTTTAAAGAACTTTCTCTAAGCATGAATTATTTCAAACAACACACAAAAAGAAACATTGAAAACATTCTAATCTTCGGAGAAGAACAAGAATCAATTGACCTTAAAAACAATCTCTTTTCAAAATTCAACATTCCTATTACAATAACCAAGAACTACAAAATTATATTAGAAAATAATTTAAGTTATTCTTTTCGAATAGCTTCAGGCCTGGCAATCTCATGCCTAGACAAAAAAAATAATAAAAATATAATAATTAACATTGAATAACCTCAACCCCATGAAAAACAAGAAGGGATTCACTCTTATCGAATTAATTATTGTTATCGCAATAATTGCAATTCTCGCTGCAGGAATATTTGTAGCTCTCGACCCTGCAAGACGTTTACACGAATCCAGAAACTCAAGAAGATGGAGCGATATTACAAATATTCTTGATGCTGTTGTTAAGTATCAAACAGATAACGATGGAACACATTACTCAACTATAGCAGCATTATCAGGTGGAAACTATTATGTAATTGGAACTTGTGCTAGCGGAGCTGACTCAACATGTACTGCTCAATCAACTCAAGCAGCGTGCGTAGACCTATCAAGCATTGGTTCAAATTACTTAGCTACTATTCCGAAAGATCCTAAAACCGGTACAGATGCCAACACAGATTATTACCTATCGATAGACTCCAACGGAGCTGTAACAGTAGGTTCATGCGACCCTGAAGGCGAAGGCGCTGGTGGAAGCGGATCTGCACCAACGATCAGTCTGACCAGATAATCCTTAAAATCAGAAATTATGGATACCCCCACTCCCAAAAAAATTCTCATTGCAGAGGATGATACTTTCCTAGCAAAGGTATACAATGTAAAACTTGCCCAGAAAGGAATACAAACAACATTTGTAAAAGATGGACAAGAAGCACTAACTGCAATGAAAGCCAACAAACCCAATTTAGTATTACTGGATCTTATAATGCCCAATAAAGGAGGATTCGAAACTCTTCAAGAAATGAAAGCCGATCCTGAACTAAAAGACATTCCGGTAATAATCCTCTCAAATTTGGGGCAGGATGAAGATGTTCAAAAAGGTAAGGAGCTGGGGGCGGTTGACTATTTTATAAAATCAGACATTTCACTGGACAACATTACGGAAATAATTAAAAAGTATTTATAAATTGTTCAGGATCAACCCAATCATCCAATTCTTCTTCAGTTTGAACATATCCCCTAAAATCACGATCTAAACCTGGTTTCAAGGAAAAATGAAGGTGTTTTCTTTCACCGTCAGTTTCAAAAGAATATGCATCACCTAATAATGCAAGACGATCACCAGTCAAAATTTCATCACCTACAGATACTAAGCTGGATTTTATATCCAAATGCCCATAAAGCGCAGTATAATCTTCCTCTGGATAATACAGTTGAATAACTCCACCATAGCCATTCACATTTTCTAATGTAATAACTTCTCCATCGTCGATCGCATAAACCCAAACATCTTCTGCGTCCTGCGGAACTTCCACATCAACCCCGGTATGAAAACCTGTGAACCTTTCCGGCTGAATAGGTGATGCTTCAGGAGAAATATAAATCCCGAATGGCTTTGCGGTGATACCTGATTCAAAATTTTCTATTGGATAATAAATCTCAGCTATACCCAAACTTTCTTCCGCAGATGGTATATAATTCTCATTAGATACTTCCCCATAGGAAGATAAAACAGAAATTAAAATCAATAATACATTCATCTTTTCATTATTTTACTGGCTATACCATTCCAAAAAAAATATATACTTTATTAATTACTTTTCCGCTTAATAAAAATCACAATCAAGGCTAACAAAAGTACCGCACCTACACCTCCTCCAATATACAAAGCCATATTATTTAAATCTTTAACATTGCCAGCATCTGCCTTCGACCTTGCATCATCCTCAACATCTGCTTCCACCGTATCTTCACCTTCTGTAAGTTCTTGTGCTGTAGCTGTAGCTTCATCCTCAACAACTGTCTTATTATAATCAGCCAAATTTATCTCGTAATTCTCCCCCTCTGGAACAGTTGCAATCAGTTCAGCATTCCCTTGGAAATCGGTTCTCCAGATCTCGACTTCGCCCTCGTTAACTTCCAAAAACACTTTTTCGCCATCATAATCATAACCGGAAACACCAATGGTAATACCGGGTTTCAAACTAATACTTTCTTCTCCACTTTCACTATATCTACCTATCTCTCTTCTTTCACCATCTTCAATAATGTATCCATAACTTACACTTGCTTCGGCAACAGGCTCCTGCTCCTCTTCTCCCGGTTTTCCACATTCTCTCTCCATAGCGGACGTACTATAACTTGCAGACGCAGAGCCAGACGCAGCTCCCGAAAATTTTGCATAAATAGTGCCGTCTTCGTTTAAAGTTGCGAACTATGTGCCGCTTGCATTACTGTTTATCTGCTCTTCTCCAACATACTGCGAAGTCCAGCCCGAATAAGAACCTGACATTGTGCCGTCCCAACAGCCGGTAAAACTTCCTGAAAATCTTCCTCCAAATTGTATAGCACCTGTTTTACTAGAGCCTGAATAAGTACCGTCTACATTTCCGCCTTTTGCAGGAAAATTAAAATTAATAGAGCCTCCCGATTTTATAAGACCATCAGAACCATTCCAGCCACCAGATGCGCTTAGCGCAAAGGTAATAGGAGCAGAACCTACAAAAATTGCCACGCAAAAAATTGTGGCCGCAATATTAATTGCAATTTTTTTCATATTCATAAGAACAAGTTTAAAAAACCTCTTGCAATTATATCACACTATATTGAAATTTTTAATTTGAAAAAATAGGTTATATTACAAAATACTAATTAAAATTAATAAATGGGCTAAAAGAGTCGACGAAGCATACATGGACGAACAACTTGATTCAATTAGCGATGAATTTATTTCATATTTTCAAAATTTACCTGAAGAAATATTTGCCGATTTTCCTTCAATTGTAGTTGAAATTTTTTCTTACATAGACGAGTATTTTTTATATTTATGGGGGATAACAAAAAAAGCTTACTTAATAGTTTTTGCAATACCATCCAGGTACTCCAACATCAAAACGAGTGTCTCATCCTCATTATTTATCAATTTAGTATATTTTGCTTCCAAATTAGCATTAAGCTCGCTCCATTCAGATGTTGCAAAATCAACAATTGGGGAATCATCAAAAATCGACGCTAAATGTTTATCATAAAAGATTTCCCTTAAATTTTTGGGAATCATATGAGTCAAAATCACAACATCATCAGGCCTAAAAACTATTATCCCGCCATCAATAATTGACAAACTTTCAAACCCAAATCCAAATCCCACTATAGAAACAACAACATTATTCCCATTTTTATCCTCATTGCATAAAAAGCGATAAAAAAATAATTTTTTCATTTAAGAATGGCTGGCCTTTTACGGCGATGTTCGCACTTATTTTGAAGAAAAATTCAAAAAATGACAAATATTTAGCGAGAAGCTAATGGCAGGTGCACAGTGAAGCCTGGGAACGCACACCTGAGAGAAATGGGTTGAAAGACGCGCCGCCCGAGGTTGGGAGGCGGGCAGCGCGAAAAATATCTAATCAAAAAACAGATAATAAATTGGGGATGATTTAACCTTATTGATTCGCTATACTATGAGCAATATAAAAATGGAATAAAATATTAATCAAATGAAATATGACAAGTGAAAAACAAAAGAAAGCAGCTAAAAAAAACATTAAAAAAGCACAAAAAAAATGGCAAAGCATGAGCAAAAGACAACATTCCCTGGCTCAACCGGAAGGAAAAGACAGAAAAAAACCCGGCACGGGAGGGGAAGGAAATTATTATCACATAGAAGTAAGACCCAAAGAACAATTTACATCCTTCAGAAATCACGATATTGGGAGAAAAGGACACACGCAAAGAGTAGCCGGAAGAAGAAGCAGTGGCTCATGGGCAACTCAAAAATGGCTTATAAACAAAAAAGATGCATATAAAAAAGGTGATGAACTAAAATTTAAAGATAAAAAAGCTAAAAGCCTTCTGGAAAAAGAACAAATACGCGGACCGATAAAACATGTAAAAGGAGACATATTTAAGGCAAAGCCCAGAAAAAATGTTCCGGAAAAAGACAAACCCACTTCCGCGCAAAAAAAAGCCAGAAAAGAAAACATCAAAAAAGCACAGGAAGCAAGGAAAAAATCAACTAACTAATTGAATTATGAGAAAATTAGTATATTTGCCAATCTTTGTTTTGTTAATCGCAGGTTGCTCACAACCAAACGCAACTAATGACAACACGCAAAATAACAATGTAAAAATTAAAAATACCTTTTCGGAAAAAATTGTATACGGTCAGGAAAATGCCATTGAAGATATGATAAATGATTGTGAAAAAAGAAATGGAATTTTTGAAAATTGTGGAAGCGGATGCCCGAAAAGTGCTGAAGTATGTGCAACAGTATGTGTACCGATTTGCGAATTAAGCGATCAAAACAAGGAAAATAATAATGATAATCCTGATGAAAACAACGAAAATAACGGTGATGATTCCAATGAAAACAATGAAAAAAATTTAGGAACCGATAATACTCAAATAGGTCTTAATCTACCTAAAAATTTTACAATAAGTGAATTTGCTACAAATGTTGATGGTGCAAGAGTCCTTGTCGGGCCGGATAAGCTGGGAAATCTTTGGCTAAGCAGAACAAGTGAGGGCATTATTTCAAACATACAATTAAGTGAAGAAGGTGAAGTTGAAAATATCAGCGACATATTCACCGGCCTTAATGAACCGCATGGACTGGCCCTTGCCCCATCCAACAGACTTACACTTTATTTTGCCGAGAGTGATAAAGTTTCAAAAGTGGAGCTTTACACCGATGCAAGCACGCAAAAATTGGTAGATCTTCCCGATGGCGGAAAGCATTTTACAAGAACTCTGCATTTTGGCCCCGATAACAAATTATACGTTTCAATAGGTTCAAACTGTGACACATGTGTTGAAGAAGATGAAAGAAGAGCTGCAGTTTACGTTATGAATAAAGATGGAAGTAATTTTAAAAAATTCGCCGATGGATTGAGAAATTCGGTATTTCTTGCAACCGATCCTATCTATGGAGAAATTTGGGCGACTGAAATGGGAAGAGATCATCTTGGAGACAATCTTCCACCGGATGAGGTCAATATTTTAAAAGAGGGAGAAAATTACGGTTGGCCTTATTGCTATGGTGAAAAAATAAGAGATGAGGAATTTATGCCAGAAGAAAACTTTGACTGTAACTCCACAGTTCCATCAAAAGTCAATTTACAAGCTCATTCAGCGCCTCTCGGCCTGGCATTTGTACCCGAAGAAGGCTGGCCGGAAGAAATGGCTTTGGACTTATTAATTGCATACCATGGTTCATGGAACAGAAGCGAACCGACCGGATATAAAATAATGAGAATAAAACTCGATGATCAAAGAAAAGTTACCGGACGGGAAAATTTTATAAGCGGATGGTTAAAAGAAAACGAAGATAAGCTTGGAAGACCGGTTGACCTTTTAATTATGCCGGGCGGTATTTTATACATAACGGACGATAAAAAAGGGGTAATATATAAAGTAACCTATGGGAATGAATAAAATTACCTGTATTGTCCCCTTTTACAATGAAGGGCGAAGAGTGTTGAAAGTATTAAACACTCTGGACAAAGTCAAAAATATAGATGAAATTATTTGTGTCGATGACGGTTCACAAGACACAACTTATAAAAAAATTATTAAAAAATTTCCAAAAATAAAAATTATTAGGCACGAAAAAAATCTTGGAAAAGTAGCCGCTGTAAAAAGCGGCTATCACGCTTCCGCCAATGACATGATATTTTTAATTGATGCAGACCTGAAAAACCTCCAAAAAAACGAATTGGAAAAAGCAATTAAAGATTTCAAAAACAATAAAAAAATCAAAATGCTTATTTTAAGAAGAAAAAACCCGTTATTCAGTCTGACCGATACGATTTTAAGTGGTGAAAGAATACTATACAAAAAAGATCTTGAAAAAATACTTAAAAAACATATTAAAAATTATCAGCTCGAAGTGGCGATTAATGAATATATGATTGAAAATAACAAACTATCAGCATGGAAAAAATACTCGGCAAACAACACATACAAAGTATTTAAAAAGAATTTTTTTGAAGGCTTAAAAAACGAAATAAAAATGTCTCAGGAAATAATAGACTACATTGGTTATCCGGGTTACGTTAAACAATTAATCAGCTTTCCCAAAATACAAATTAAATAATACTCATTAAATAATATTCTATGAAAAAAAACAATTACAAATCCCTGGGCTTAACCGTGTTTATCCACTTTTTTATTATGTATGGACTTACCTATGCCGCGGCAGACACTTTTGACCATATATTTATAAACATGAATCGCTTTTATATGGCATTAATTATGGTGGCTCCAATGGTTATTTTAATGCTGTTCTTTATGAGAGGAATGTATCCGAATAAAAAACTCAATATTTTGCTTTATAGTTTAAGCGGGCTGATATTTATTATGGGATTTGTTTTCATTAGAACACAAACTTTTATAAATGATTCTCAGTTTTTAAGATCCATGATACCTCACCATTCAAGTGCAATAGTAATGTGCGAAGAATCGAAAATAACAGATTCCAAAATTGAAAAACTTTGCGACTCTATTATAGAAACACAATTATCGGAAATTGAACAAATGCAAAAAATAATGGAAAGAATTTAATTCATTCCAAAAAATTAAAAATTGATCTATAGTTAGCTAAAGATAAACACCTTTTAAAAATGAAAAATTTTTTCGAAAAGCTGTCAAAAATTACAGACGATTTTAAAAAAACTTTATCCGAAAAAAAGAATCTTAATTTAAAAAAAGTAGAAACATTTAAAGAAAGTATTTCAAGTGAACTTGACAAAGAACTTACAAGAGTTAAAAACAAAAAAAATCTTTTAAAGGAAGCAAAAAAACAAAAATTAGAATTAAAAAAATATAAAACCGACTTTTTATCTTACATATCAAGTATTAAGTTGCGCTATATAATAAGTATCCCTTTTATAGGATCAATGATTATTCCCGCGATAATCATGCATATATTTGCGGAAATTTATCATAGAACATGCTTCCCCTTATATGGCATACCAAAATTAAAAGCACGCGATTATTTTATTTTTGACAGACAACACTTAAGCTATTTAAATTGGCTCGAAAAATTATTCTGTATATATTGCAGTTATTTTAACAATCTTATCGCATATGTAAGAGATATGGCGGCATTGACGGAACTGTATTGGTGCCCTATTAAACATGCAAAAAGAATAAACAAAAGACATAACCAATATTATAAATTCGTTGATTACATAAACGCGGAAGAATACAGAAAAAACAAAAAAAAATTAAGAAAAGAAGCTAAAAAAAACAATAAGGGAGCAATATAAAAAAGCTTTAAAAAGTATAACTAAAGAAAAGATAAATATTAGTATTCCATTCATATACCTAAAGCCGTAAAACAATGCTGATCCTTTTTGACAAAAATAAAGCACTTTGATAATATAAATTTGTCAAAATGATTACGACATAAAAAAATCAAATAAAATAACATTTAACCTTATTACCATGAACAATATTTTAAAAGCCTACACTGACAAAGTCGAAGCCAAGTACCACGAAGCACTTGGTAAAGTTAAAGATGCGCAAGCTGATGCTGAAATTGAAGTTGAAAAAGCTGAATTGGATAAAAAACTTGAGGAAGCGAAAAACACAGCTGAAGAAAAATCAGAAGAAGCTCAAGAAAAACTTAAAGAAGCATGGGACAAATTTGAAACAAAAGTTAATTCTCTTACAAAGTAATTTACCGGCTAAAAATTCAATTATTTTCGGTATTGAAACTTACATGCCAGGTTCCCGAATCGGGATAAGTATTTCCCCTTATATGTGTATTGGTTGAAAAAGTGCCGCTGGCGGTTCCCCCACTTAAATTAACAACACCTGAAAAATCTCCGCTGATTGAATAATAGATACCATTATCCGGAGACGACCCGGAACCGGAAATTGTTCCCGACACTGTTCCCGCGTCTTCACCGTTAAAATTACCCTTGGCTGTTGAAGACCAACATTCCCCTGTACTGCAATTACTAAAACTTCCGCTCAATGATCCCCCTGCCGAAGGAAAAGACAAGTTAATTGTTCCATTTGTATTATTGTTTTTCCATGTACCCGAAGCGTTAAGAATTTCAGGATATTCCGAAACCTGCTCCTTATCCTTTTCATCTTCACTATTTTCATCAAAATTATCATCTAAAGTTTTTTCCAGGCTTTCACTGTAGCCCTCTTTTTCTTCAAGCATTTCGTCCAAATCTTCAATATCTTTATTAAGAGTGGACAATTGCTTATAAAGCAAATCAAGCGATTGCCTATCCACTCTACTAAAAGAACCTCCCGACATGGATCTCAACATCTCAATATCATATAAAAGCTGTTCCTTTTGCTCCAGATATAACGCAAGATCCTGTTTCATACTGTTAACTTCCAAATCCACACGATTTTTTTCTTCCCGAACCCATTTTTCCGCTTCTTCCAATAAATCGGGTAAATCAAAAGTCCTCCATTCTTTAGTGGCATTATAATTATATCTCTCCAAATCCTTGGGATTAATTGCAGGCAAATCTCCGGATAAATCGCTATTGGATAAATCAATCCGTCCCCCACTCATATCCAAATTTGCCCTCGTATCTGTAGATGCCCAATCGATTACCTGATCACCATATTCAGTACCCAATTCAGTTAAAGTAATCAAATTTTCGGGATTGGTTACATCACTAAGACCTACAATAGACAACACCCTACAAGTGCCGGAAAGCTTATCTCTGTATTTTTTTACGACAGCCTGACCGTTTTCACTTCCCGCAATTATCATACCGTCTTCCGTAAGAGCCATAGCCAAATCAGCACCATTAATCACAAGAGAACCTTTGGAAAAAATTGCCGCACCCGTAGACATTGGAGCACTTGCACCACCTGTAATAGCCATTCCACCAATCATTAAAGTTACTTTGGAAGTATCAAGAACAATTTTTGCCTGATTTTGTAATATTTCATGAGTATCTCCTTCTTCATCCCAAGCCGCAGATTCAATTTGTGCCTGAGCCATTTTTAATTGTTCAAGTGCGGTTCTCGCATCCCAGCCAAAATAATTCATAAGATCTTTAAGATTGTTCGTACTTTCAGGATTTGAATCAAATACCGCCGTTACCAAGGCCGGATCAGGAGCGGCACCATAAGCGGTTTTCATTAAAAACGAATTTCCCAAATCCGGAATTATCGAAATTAGTTCAGTCAAAAACGAATTTTGCGTATTTGAATTTTGCAAAGCCGAATCTATCAAAAACGAATCTACCGAATTTAAGTTATTATTTTTTGATATCAGTCCCTGCTTTCTTGCCATTTCAATATCCTCAACTATCAAGCCCATTAAATCGAGTTCGGTTTCCAAGGCCTCCCACGCCAAAACACTTTGCTCCGTCAAATTTTGCCATTCCTCAAAACTGACATTTTTGGGATCCGCATGTAATGAAGCATTTGTAAGAGTAACAGCTCTCATATAAAGAGAATTGAGTAATATCAGAGATGATTGCAGATTTTTACTTTGTTTTTCGGTGGGAAGATTTTTTTTATCGACTGTTATATCAATTGAACTTTTGTTTTCTTTATCACTGGTGGTTTTATCTTCTTTTGCCTGTGTGGTATCAGTATTAAGATGGTCATTATTTAGTTTTTCACCGCCGCACGCATTTAATAAAATGACACTAAAAAAAATACAAAACACAAAAAGCGCAAATTTTTTTTTAAAATTAGACATTTAGAACAAGGTAAAATAATTATTTATATTCGCAAAAATAATATCATAGCTGTTGATTTCTTCAAAATTATTGGCTTGAAAGTATTAATGAAGAGGATTTTAGATATCATAGCTGTTGATCTCTTCAAAATTATTGGCCCTAAAAACAATATGCGTATAGAATAGTCTTTAAGTAGCAGGTTAAAATTTCAGCCTTAAAAATTACGAGGTAAAGAACAATGTTTTAAAAATTATTAATAAATAAGTTCATAATCATTAATCAATAATTAATATGCCCTGGAGTCAAAACAACTACCCGGATTCAATGAAAAACTTATCCAAATCCGTGCGAAAAGATGCGATTAAAATCGGAAACGCATTACTCAAAGACAACATGGATGAAGGAAAAGCAATACGTATTGCAATCTCAAAAGCCAAAGAAAAACATGGAAAGAATTAGTAGATACCTCACGAAATTCAAAAACACAAAAATTTCATTTTAACACTTCAGTCTGTTATTTTATAAATATTGTTATCGTAAATTCTTTTGTTAAGTGATTAAAATTTGGTACTATAAAATTTTAACAAAATAAAACCCTCGTCCATGATTATTGGTGAAATCGGAGATATTTCACGCTTCAAATCACCGGCAGCTTTAGCCAAATATGCCGGTTGTGCTCCACGCGAACACTCATCTCTGGAAAAACCCGTCGTCATCGAAAAACAAGGAGCGAAAATAGACGGCTAAATTGTGCTTTTCACCGTTTGGCATTATCTCAAATTTCACGCATGGGTAATGAAAAAGCCAAAAAATACTTCCTCCGGAAAATTTCCGAAGGTAAGTCGAAATCACAAGCACTTGTTTGTTTGAGACGACAAATC
>WJKE01000065.1 GCA_014729275.1 Candidatus Peregrinibacteria bacterium
CCATACTCTTTAAAAATCCTTGCCAGATCATCTTCACTGTAAGAGTTAATTACGTCTGATGCAGTTAATTTTTGCCTTTGATCAAAGCGCATATCCAAAGGGCCTTCCTTCATAAAAGAAAATCCTCTTTCCGCCTCATCCACATGTGGGGATGAAAGACCAAGATCAAATAAGATTGCATCAATCTCTGTAATACCCAGTTCGGTAATCCTTGTTTTTAAGTTTCTAAAATTATCGTGAACAAATTCTGTTTGTTTTTCATATTTTTTTAGTCTTTTCCTTGCTTCTTCCAGATTTCTCTCATCCTGTTCAAATGCAATAAGCTTCGTTGATTCCCCTACTGATTCCAAAATGTCTTTACTATGACCACCTAAACCCAGTGTTGCATCCACAACTGTCATTTTGCTTGATAGGCTCAAATAGTTTTGCACATCTTTTCTTAATACTGGAGTGTGTTCCATCTGGCTTTAAATAAAGATATTCTCTGTATAACTATTGTAGCAGTGTTCAAAACTTGTGTGCAAAATGTGTACAATTTTTTTATCAAAGTTCTTAGCCCAGAATAGAGCTAACTTCCCCTTCAGTCAAGCATGTATTTAACAGCAGTTCAAAAAATATACTCATACTGTTTCACGCAAAAGCTAGAATAAGCTTAAAATAAACATTCACCCTCTTCCCTTCAAATCCCTTGAACCATTTTATTGTTATTGTGTAACTTTTTTGCACACACATTTTCCCCTTTACCTTTTTGTCTAATAAGGTATTTAATACAAACTAACGGTAATATTTTCACATGAAAATAACCCCAGAATTAATTACATTTTTTAGCTCAATGACTCCCTTCATTGAGATGAAACTAGCCATTCCACTAGGAATGGAAATGGGACTATCAGCTACATCAACATTTTTATTTGCTGTTTCGGGAACAATTCTTCCAGCCGCATTAACGCTGGCTTTAATCAGCCCTGTAACCGAATACATACGATCAAAATCAAAATATCTGGATACATTTTTCGAAAAACTCTTTCAAAAAACGCGAAAACAACATACAAAAAAATTCAACAGATACGGAGCTTTATTTTTAATACTTTTCGTAGCAATACCGCTCCCTGGTTCCGGAGCAAGCGCAGGAACAATAATTGCATTCCTTTTTGGAATAGACTACTGGAAAGGCATTAGTCTAATATCAATCGGCACAATAATTGCCGGGATACTTTTAACAGCAGGGTTTGGATCAATATTCGCCCTCTTAAATCTATTTACTTAAACTTAACAGCTTTACACCCTTCGTCTCCAGCTCAAAATTACTTAAACTTTATTCCGCCTTCACGCACAACATTAACCTTCTCATCATCAATCTTAATTATTGTAGATGGAGGATTTTTTTCAATTATTCCCCCGTCCACAATTAAATCTAAATCATACTTAAGCTCAGGATGTTTTTTTAGGTCTACTTCATATAGCTCTTCCTCACCGGAAATATTAGCACTCGTGGTTGTAACAGGATTCTTTAACTTCCTCACAAAATTCTTACAAAAATGCAAAGGAGAATATCTAATAGAAACCGCGTCATAGCCTGAATTAAAAAATTCAGGAAGTTTTTCAGTTCTTGGAACCATTATTGCCAAAGGACCCGGCCAAAAATTATGAGCTAACTCCATTGCCTTTGGAGAAAATTTTCCATAATCCATAGCCATTGAAATTGAATCAACCAAAATGCTCAAAGGCTTATCCTTAGGCATACCCTTAAGCTTATACAAACGATCAAGTGCACGCTCATTAAATATATCAACAGCCAATCCATAGCAGGTTTCAGTGGGATGCATAACAATTCCACCACCCCGCAAAACCGAAGCTGTTTTTTCTACAATATTCTCGCTATCAATTTTTAGATTCCTCATAAGCTGTCTATAACACAATCTTTACTGCTCTTCAAGTTATCCTCCTTTAAAAAAATTTCAAAAAGCCTAAAATTTCAATATTGATTTCTAACCAAATTTTTATGAAACCTAAAGTTGCAATAAACGGCTTTGGCCGGATTGGGCGCGAAGTTTTTCGAATAAATCTCGAAAAAGATTATTTTGATGTAGTGGCAATTAACGATCTTTCAGATGCGGCTACAATGGCGCACCTTCTTGAATTCGATTCAAATTATGGGCAACTTTCCGCGCCCGTTGAAGTAGTTAATGAAGAAGAAATTAAGGTTGCAGATAAATCATATCGCATTTTGACAGAAATGGACCCGGAGGCCCTCCCCTGGAAAGAACTTGAAATAGATTATGTGTTGGAATGTACTGGTGTATTTAGAACACGCGAAGGAGCCAGCAAACATATAACTGCAGGTGCAGAAAAAGTTGTACTTTCAGCACCGGCAAAAGACGAAATTGATTTAACCGTAGTAATGGGAGTGAACCAAAATGATTACGACAACGAAAAACACAATATAGTTTCAAATGCATCTTGTACAACAAACGGATTAGCGCCGGCAGCAAAAATTTTAAATGACAATTTTGGTATAAAAAAAGGTTTAATGACTACAATACATTCATATACAAATAGTCAAAACATTCTAGATGCGCCCCATAAAAAAGACTTAAGAAGAGCGCGAGCTGCAGCAGTATCTTTAATTCCAACAAGCACAGGCGCTGCAAAAGCAGTATCACTGGTTCTCCCTGAACTTGAGGGAAAATTAAACGGTATGGCAATAAGAGTTCCAACCCCAACAGTATCTATTGTAGACCTTGTTTGTCATCTTGATAAAGATACAACTGCTGAAGAAATAAACGAAGCTTTCAAAACAGCTGCTGAAGGTCCTCTTAAAGGAATACTCGCATATACTGAAAAACCGCTTGTATCTATAGATTTTAAAGGTGATGAACATTCATCAACCATCGATGCCCTCTCAACCGAAGTAATAGGCGAAAACATGGTAAAGATCCTGGCCTGGTACGACAACGAATGGGGCTACTCCGCCCGAATGGTAGACCTAATAAAATACATGGGAGATCAAGAAGCCTAAAACTCCTCACAACTTGCCAAAAACCGATTAGCACTGTATAATTCACAGTGCTAATTTACTTATAAAAACATGTCAGAAGAAAGAAGACGCCGTGTCTTACAAGAAATAGTAAAACACTTTGTTAAAACTGCTGAACCGGTCGGGTCAAAAACCCTGATTGTAAGCTACAAATTTTATGTATCCCCCGCCACGATCCGAAACGACATGGTTACGCTTGAACGCGAAGGATACATAACGCAACCATATACTTCAGCAGGTAGAATCCCCACAACCAAGGGGTATCGACTTTTTGTAGATGAAATGGCTGATTACGAAAAAGCGCGCAAAGAGGCAAAGTCGCATCTATCAATTATTAAAAAAGAGCACAAAATCGAACAAGTGCGTGAACGACTTTACGACGCTGTAACCTTACTTTCAAAAGCTTCAGGATTGGTAAGCTTCGCAACCACACCCGACAATCCCCGAACTTTCTTCCTGGGAATGTCAAACGTACTTAAACAACCCGAATTCTCACGAGACACACTCCGCGCATCCGAAGTAATGGAAGTACTTGAACGAAGCGACAATTTTGTAAAAACCCTGGCTGATCTCGATATTAACGAATCTCCCCAAACATTTATTGGAGAAGAAAACATTATCTCACAAATTCAAAGCTGCTCAATAATAGTCGCAAAATACAAAAAAAACGGATTTGAAGGATATCTTGGAATTCTGGGACCAAAACGCATGAATTATGCTTTTAACATAGCTCTAATTGAAGAAATCAATAAATTAATAAGCAAATAACAATGACAAGTAAAAAAGTTAAAAAGTCAAAAAAGGACGTAAAAAAAGGAACTAAGGAAATCGAAAAACTTCAGGCTGAACTTACAGAAATGACCGAGCTTGCAAAACGAGCAATGGCAGACATGCAAAATATTAAAAGAAGAGTTGAAGACGAACGCAGTCAAATAATTATTCGCGCTAATGCCCGCCTTTTTGAAAGCCTTTTACCTGCACTCGATAATCTGGACCGCGCACTTAAACACGCACCCGAAGATAATGAATGGTGTGAAGGAATCACAATGGCGATCAAACAAATAAAAAAATCACTCGAAGAATCAGGCTTAGCCGTAATCCCAACAATAAACGAAACCTTTAATCCCGACTTTCACGAAGCAGTATTGGAAGTAGATGGAGAAAAAGACAAAATCATTGAAGAATTTGAAAAAGGATACATTTTGGGCGACTTGGTTTTACGCCACGCAAAGGTAAGTGTAGGTAAAGGAAAATAATATGGATTACGAATACGAATACAAATCAAATTTCACAACAACAAAAATTTCCCTTAAAAATGGAACTTTTAGCTGTGAAAACCGAAATATTTCAGTACCCTTCTCAAACATTATAAAATTCGGTTTTGGAGTTCGTGGTTTGGGCAATAATGATCCTGATATTTCAATAACTCCGGATCGTCTACCTCAAGAAGCAGGTTTCATGGTTATAACCTATACAGATCCAAAAAGTCTCAAAAAAAAGCACACATATATTATTATTGACCTTAACGAACCGATCTGCAAAGACATGATCAATCAGTTCTTCCGATACAACAAAGATAAATATGTTGGCGCAGGTAATGCCGATAAACTTAAAAAGAAACTCGAAATTAAAAACTCTTCCTGCTTAACTAGCTGCGTAATTATTATTGCATTTTTCCTAATAAGCTTCGGCTCAGTCGCACTTATAGAATTGTTCAAATAATTTGCACAAAAATCGGGCCCGGGCCCGATTTTTTTCTATGCAAAAATTTAAAATCCACTCCCAAATCCCCCGTCCCGGGACGGCGAAAATTCTCAAATATTTTTTAAAATATGGCGAGGCAAAAGCCTAAGTTCCCCTTTTTACCCTCACCGACGGCCGACAACGCAGATCGTCGTCCCGAAAGTATGCATCGTTATTGACCAGGACGACCTGAAAAAAGCGCCAATCACCCGAAACGAGCTCTTCTCGATTTGCTATTGACGAATCGGGAAGTATTGTACAGTATTTAGCCTCTAAAGGTTTCCTTTCTTTCAGAGCCCTCATCTGGGCTATTATATACGACTCATATGAAAGCCCGCTAAAGCCCTCTCTTTTGAATTTTTCATGATACATTTTTGTCTTTTGAGCACTTGTATATTCTTCGTCTTCAAAGTCTTTTTGTATTTTAGGATCAGGATCAAGATCCTGAGCAGTAGCAACTATATCGATCAGCCAGCCTCTATTTTCC
>WJKE01000066.1 GCA_014729275.1 Candidatus Peregrinibacteria bacterium
CTCTTACTTTCAATCTGACTTCATTCATATCTTTTCTCCAATTCTCACTAAAACCTCTAATTATTCGCTCCTCAAAAACTCCCCCGGAGCAGCTATCGCTGCTCTCCAGGCGGGGCCTGGAAAAACTGGGGTCTTTTTAGGTAATTGTCACGATAATCAAAATAGCAAAAAAAATTGACAAATCCCCAAGAAAATCGTAGCATCCAAAACTCAACTTTTATCTAACTAAACTGTATTATCATGACTGACAAAAATAATTCTTTCTTCAAATATCACTTTGGAAAAAACTAAGCATCAAAAAGATTAGTTCGAGATTTAGTATTAACTGACATTGATGAAGCGTTTAAGAGCGAACCCGAGTTATCTAGAGTGGTGTGTATTGATATTTTAGAAACTGAGTCCCAAGAGCTAATTGCAGAAGCCATAAGTGAACTTAATTAAAACGGCAAATATTAGCTATTTACCCTTTTTAATAGTATGAAAAACAATCACTAGCACCACCAAAGCGCTGAGGCCCATTGCGGTCCAGGGCAGCCATGGCAGACGCTCAGTTGTTCTACTTTCCTCTGCATCACACACATCTCCAATTCCATCACCATCAGTATCTTTTTGTGAAGCATTCGGGTGATCGGGACAATTATCTTTCAAGTTTATAACACTGTCTCCATCATGGTCTTCACAGGCATCACCTCGGCCATTGTCATCTTTATCAGCTTGATCTGGATTAGGCGTGTTCACACAATTATCCAGTTGATTTTTTATCCCATCATTATCCGTATCCGGCGGTATAAAAAGTGGGTTTTCTTTTTTGGAAAGAATTTCTGCATCTAAAATTTCTTCCGGATTACTCAACAGGTCTCCCGATTCGCCTGTACTTACATAAGAATAAGCAGCTTTATCAGTATAAAGCTTATAGCTCTCACCCGGCCTTGCAAGCCACACAATTTCAACCAGACCGGGGGCCTCACTAATCCTTTCCATTAATGAAATTTCACAAATCCTCAAAGGTTGTGAATGCCAAAACTCTATGCGCCACTTCTTTGAAGTGGTTTCAGGAAAATCAAGATAAGAAGTATTTAAATAATCCTTTGCAAAAACAGTAACCATTTCTCCATCAACTTCTGCCTTCAATTCAATCATATGTGGCAGCGCAATATTCTTCTCAAGATAAAAATCAATATGTGAAGAAGTTATAGGCTTATCAGATTCAAGCACTACATAAGCGGTTCCGCCATCTTTATCCAGATCAAATTCCGCATTGGTTTCGCAATTATTATCAGTTAAAGCATTAAGACTTCCCTTTAACACTGAGCTTTGACTAGCCTTGGCACCTACGAATTCATAAGATCTAATTTCAGCAATTGGCTGAGGAGTTTGCGATTCGGTTTCTATCACAGCTACACCAAATTCCTGCAATTTATCTAAAGAAACTTTAACTCTTGTTGGAAGAACAATATCCGGCACCTCAATCTCACTAACTGACTCAAACACGGATAAATCCGGAGCAGAATCAGCTTGAGCAAAAGCAGGCATCGATACAAACAATAGTAAAATCAACGTGATAAGAAAATTTTTCATAATTATTTTTTTAAATATTTTTTTTCCATAAATGCGGTAAGCATAAAAAGAATACCGATAACAACAAATGTAATAGTCCTTCCGCCCAAAGTCATATCCCATATTTCCACAAAAAGCAATCTAAGCACAGTCAGACCAATAATCACCATACCCGCAAGCCTGTAGGTAAATTTTTCCTTCTGAATACCCAAAAAGTAAAAGGCAATTGCAACTATTGTATAAACTACAAGCGCAGCACCATGAGCATAAGTTTCTTCCACCCACCCAGCTTCCATCACCTTCCAAATCAGGGCAAACAATAGAGCCAGGCCCAATGAAGAAAGTATGATTTGAGTATAATACGCTAAATCATGCTCTTTAGCCGGCTTAATATTTGCAAGGTGCTTAATTAATAAAGCGGTAATTCCTGCAGATACAGATGCTATTAGCAATACAAAAAAATGTGAATTGATAATTACACCCTGATTCCAAACATATGAATTAAAGTCTTCAAGAGCCATTACAGCTGGCACAAAATGTAAATATGAAATCAGAGAAGTTGCCTTTTTATCTTTCATAACAAATGTTGAAAGCAGACAGACAGCCAAAATCTCAAGAGAGAAAATAATAGTCAAAGTATCAGCCTGAAATTCAAACACAGTTGCCGCCCCCAATAAAACAATTGCCGCAGAGGATTGTAAATAAATAATTTTTTTAGGCGCGCCAATTTTATAAGCAATAAAACTCACCACAACGCTAAACAAGGTTACTCCAGCCATTACAACACTCTGCATATGTTCAGGAATATAAGCGCCAACCAATGCAATTGAAAATAAAGTTATTAAAACAGTAATAATAAAGTCCGCATATTTAACTTTTTGCGATACAAGCATGGTCACAGAGCTTCCCACAAGAAATAAAACATAAAAAGCAGCCATAAATCCCCAGGCAGTTTGATCATCCAGCCGATCAAAAATCCCCGGTTCAATCACATAAACTGCGGTTATTATCAGGCTTAATAAAGGAAGTGTTCGCCACCCACGCAAAGACACAGTAATAAAAGATCCAATATTAACCAGCAATAAGTATATTGTAAGCAGTAAATAGTTGTCGGTTGAATCCGCAAGAACCGGAACAAAAGCAGCTGTAAGCAGTGATAAAACCGCCAGCGATTTTGATTTATTCACTATTGAAATAATAGAAATCGTCAAAATAACCAGAGCCATCAATCCCAAAGCCGTAAACGGATCAAATAATTCGTATAAATTTCTCGCTGCCCAGGTAGTCAAAAGCAAAATACCGGCACCCAAAACAACCATAATTTGTGCAGGAATAGGTTTTTTATTCATAATCAGATATCCGGCCCCAACAACAATTGTTCCTGTAAGCAAGCCTAAAGCCACTCTGCCAACTTCGCCAATCCAATTATTAAGAAAAGCGTAACGCACAAACCAGGAAATCGCCAATAATATCAAAAGAGCCCCCAGTTTCATAATCCAGTCGGTTTTCAACCAATTCAAAAAGCTGATCAAATTTTCTTTAAATGGGCTAATCTCTTCTTTCTTGGTATGAACTTCGGATTCTTTAATATCTTCTTTAATTTTAGACTTCAGCTCTTTCTCGGCTTTCTGGTTAACAATACTAAGTTCAAGCTCATTAATACGCGACTTAAGCCTTGACGTTCTAAAAAACAAAATAACAATTGGAATCGCCAGTACAATAGAGATAATTAATTTTCCTTCCATAAAAATAAGATAATTATATTTAGTAAAAGCAGTATATAATAAAAAGCTAATCCTTCAAAATCTAAAGAAGCGCGCTTATCACAGATTAAAAAAATAATTTTATAAAGCTAACGGAATATCTTTATAAAAATTCTGGAACAATAGTATTTTTTGACTAATAATCTAAAGATATGATAAACCGTAAACAGTAAATCTCCTAACCTCAAATATATGAATTTAAAAAACGGAATATTAAAAATTTTAGTGCCTAAACAGTAAATGTTTGAATTACTACTACTATTAGGGATTGCGGGATTAATAGCAGGGGCAAATCTGATAATTAAGGGTGCATTAAATATTGCTTGGCACCTGAAATTATCACATATATTTATCGGATTAACAATTTTGGCACTGGGAACGGATCTGCCGGAGCTTGTAATTGACATTAACGCTGCTGTTGAAAAACTTGGAGGAACGGATACGTCGGGCTTTATAGTGGGAGAAACCACGGGGACATGTATGGCACAAATAGCTTTAACCTTGGGGATTGTAGGATTATTCGGCACTAGCTTCTTTTTAACAAAAAAGGAGATTTTAAGAGAAGGTCTGATTGTGATTTTATCAGTGTTAATATTTTTTCTATTAAGTCTTGATGGGGAACTATCCAGATGGGATGGATTTTTAATGATATTGATTTATATTACTTATTTTTTATTTTTGTATAAAGGTGAAAAAAGTAAGGAAAGAGATGTTAAAAAAAGGCCCTCATTAGAATTGGCATGGTCAATACTTTCTCTAATTTTAGGTTTTGCAATATTGATTTATTCTTCGGAAGTGGTAGTGGATAATGCACTTAACATCGCTAAAAAATGGGGTGTGGCACAATCTTTTGTAGGTGCTATAATTGTAGGATTGGGAACAAGCATGCCGGAAATAATAATTTCATTCGGTGGAGTGATAAAAAAAGTGCCAAGATTATCGATAGGCAACATACTTGGCAGTAATATATTTGATATTTTATTTACACTTGGCATTGGAAGTTCAATAAGTGGATTTTTTGTTGAGAAAAAAATTCTTTTATTTGATATTCCATATTTATTTTTTACCTCAGTTTTTGCGATTATATTATTTATTACGGGAAAAAAATTAAGCAAGTCGGAAGCGGGGATTATCCTTTGCATTTATATTATTTATTTAGTAATAAAAATATTAAATTTTGAAGGAATTGTAATAGACAATTTCAGTAAGCTTTTTACATAATCAATTTTTGATTTTACGAAAAATATTTTAGTTTCACTATATTACTAAAAAGACCCCCGATTTTTTCTCCATAGAATTTTTGGTTTACAGTAAACAAATATAGTTTTGCACATTAAAGCATAGCCTAGTATTAGCGTAAAATCGTGTACGGTAAAAAGCCAAAAATCGAAGATTATTTATAATTTTTTGGCAAAAACGGGGCTTTTTTAGAGGATATTAATATTTACAAATTAAATAAGTATTAATATAATCAAAACTATTTAAAATTTTTATTTATTAATTTAAGCAAAATGAAATTAGAAAACTCTAAAGTATCTGTAACATCAGAGGGGGCTGAAGAAAAAATCGGACAATCTGAAGATTTTGCTGCAGCTATGAAGTTATTCCAAAATGAATGCATATCTGGAACAAACAATGGAATATCCGCAGAATTACGTAGAAAGTTTACAGAGTTGTTTGATAAAATCGATGAGGTTGGAAATGGTGTTACGGAAGAAGCCAAACAAGTATTGCAAGAAGAGATTGATGAATTATTGAAAAGAGTTAAGGATATGTGTAGCTTTTATAAGTAATAATAGGAATAAAATCAGGCTGGAAGTAAAGATTTTTTTATAAAAATATAATCAAGCGGATGGAATTATAGTTTCACTTTTTTCATCGGTAATTTGTTTTAAGCGCGCCTTTTCTATTAAATTTGCATGTCTATACGGATTTGGAAGATTATCCATTTCAAATAAATTTTTTATTAAAGGAGAGTCTAATTTCAAGCTCCCATAATTAAAAGTTTTTCCAAATAATCCCTGATATACTTGTACGGAACGGATAGCGGGAATATCTACACTGGTTGTTTTTCTAAAAATTATACCCGAACTTTTAGATATTCCATGCGGTGATACTATATAATATTGAAAATACCAGACGAGTAAAAAATAAATAAAAATGAGAATATTCACACTTAATAATATTATTCTTAGGATGAAAAGATTTTCAGGTGATAATGTTAGGGCGCTAAGACCTAAAGCTATTAGTGCAACCAGTAATTCAAGAAATACAAATTTTCCTATTAGAGTGATTATGGCTGCTCTTACTTTGTAATTTTTTTCGAAGCTGTAACTTGTAACTTTTTTCATAAAAAAATCTTATTCACCCCTAATATATCAAAAATTATGGAAAATAAACAGTTAGCTACTAAAGGATTACTCTTCCAGAGCAAAAACACCCGCATCCAAACAGCTACATCATTCAACGACTATTGTAACAAATTCCGCTACCTTAACGGAAAAACAGCTCTCACATATACTTAGAAAAAAACAGGCGGTTTTGCCGCGTCTCTTCTAGAGCAAATCCGCCCGATTTTGGGACGGTTACACTTTCATTACAGCAAAACACTACCTAAACTCCTTTATTTTAGACAGTATCCCTGGAGCCACCTGTCGGATTCGAACCGACGACCCACGGTTTACAAAACCGTTGCTCTACCAACTGAGCTAAGGTGGCTAATTTTTGAAGATCTACACGCAAGCCCGATTCTATTTTAAAGTATTTTCCTTGTCAATAAATTATACTTTCTTAATTGAATAAGTGGCGGGAATTAGGTAAAATTTCTGCATAGTAAAGATCAATATGAAGGATGTTCAGTCAAAATTTTTGGAAAAATTTCCGCGCGGAAAAATCGATGAATCCCTAAAACGCTTCACAACTTTTCGAATAGGGGGACCTTCAGACCTTTTTTACGAACTCGAAGATCCTCAGCATTTGCCAAAATTATTCAAATTCGTATCAGAAAACAACCTTCCTTATATAGTTTTGGGAGGCGGCAGCAACCTTTTATTCCATGACAAAGGCTTTCGCGGGCTTGTTATTAAGATGAATTTAAAGGGATTAAGCCACGAAAACACCCGAGTAACCGCACAAAGCGGAGTTTTGATCTCTCAATTAATTAAATATTCCCTCGAAAATGGCTTAGATGGGCTTGAAAAGTGGTTTGGACTACCCGGAACAGTGGGTGGTGCGGTTAGAGGAAACGCAGGCTATAATGGGCTTGAAACAAAGGATATTTTGGTGAAAGCCCGAATTTTTGACCCAAAAACCAATGATTTTAGAGAGGTTGAAAATAATTATTTCAAATTTTCATATAGGGATTCCAAATTAAAGCATTCACCCGAAATAATAATATCTGCCACTTTTAAGATCGGCAAAGGCACATTAAGCAAAGAAGAACAACTAAAAATCATGTCAGATTCACATCAATTCCGACTTAAAAAACAAGTTATAGGTTTTACAACCGGATCTTTCTTCAAAAATCCATCCCCGGATAATCCCGCGGGCATGCTCATAGATAAGGTCGGATTAAAGGGAAAAAGCATAGGTGAAGCACAAATATCCGAAAAACACGCAAATTTCTTCATTAACACAGGAAAGGCTGCTGCAAGCGACATTTTGGCTTTGGCTAAGCTTGCAAAACAAAAAGTAAAGGAAAAATTCAATATAGAGCTACAAGAGGAGGTTCAAATATTCTCTGAACAGGGGCCCTCAAAACTCTAAAAATCGCATTATCTTGCTTGCTATTTAAAGCCTAATCTGATATAATAATAAGCGAAAACAAACATATTACCTCATATCCATGAAAAATATGAAAAGTTTAAAACAATCATTGTTTGCTATGGCATTAATGGTTGGTGCAATCTCTCTATTTGCATTCCTACCGACTGCAAGCGCTCAGCTAATCAGCCCTGGAGATCTTCCATCTGAAATCGGAGCAGCAACAGGCGGAGAAACAGACCTTAGAGCACTTGTTCTAAGAATTATTAACTACTTCCTAACATTCTTGGGAATCGTAGCGGTTATCTTCGTAATTTACGGTGGTGTTACTTATGTAACTTCTGCCGGTAACGATGAAGCTGTAGGAAACGCAAAAAAGATCATTATGTACGCGTTGATCGGTATAATAGTGATTCTGCTTTCATTCGTATTGGTTAATGCGATCCTGGGAGCTGGACTTGGCGGAGGTGCATAGCATAAATTCCTAAAATCTAGTCTAAAATAACAAGAAGCAAGGGGTTGCAATTATATTTGCAGCCTCTTTTGTGTATGGATTTTTAGGATACAGCCAAAGATGTTTCCGATGCCTTTTCTTTAACGGTTTTAAGATTCTCCTTCACAATAATTTTTTCTTTGGTGATTTCAATAATTTGATTTTTTGGGATGATACGCGACTGCGTACTAATTAGCCCCAAAAAGGTTTTTATACACAAAATGCTTAAAATTTCGAATGTTTTTGTGGAAAATTCAAAATCATAAACTTTTCCCAGGAATTCATCATTTTTTGTAAAAACTTTCTTATGCATTAGGCCAAGCCCTTGTTTTTGAATTTCAGCAACTCTTAAAATATCCTTGCCCTCAATAACCGCATCTTTATCATTTATGGTAATAAAGTTAGTCCAGGACCTGATATCAATGGGGGATAGCACAAAATTTCTGGCCTTATCTGTAACAAAAGCCACAATTTTCCCCCGCTCAGTATCAATAACTACATCTTTCACGGTTGTAAGAGGGCGACGATGTTCCGGCAAAACAATTGGAGTTCCCACCGCATTTTTAAAGCTGATTTTCATAAAAAACTAAAATTAGCTTAACAAGATCTTATTAATTATATAGAATCTTCACCGCAATACAAAATAAAGAAGCTTAAAAAACCAAGAATAAGAATTCAAAAAATCATCGGGGTGTAGCTCAGTTGGAGAGCCTTCAGCCTTGAAAAGAGAGTGCAAGTTGCACTCTAGCCAGGCAAGATAGCCTGGAATCGAAGCTTAAAAAACCAAGAATAAGAATTCAAAAAATCATCGGGGTGTAGCTCAGTTGGCTAGAGTGCATGGTTTGGGACCATGAGGCCGGAGGTTCGAGTCCTCTCACCCCGACCATTCGAAATAAGCGATTGGAATTGGAGATTTTTATCCGTAAGAAAAGCGATAAAACAGGTTTTTTATACACACAAATAATTACTGCAAAACATTACTACTAAGAAACAAATTATTTCGCACGATTTTCTGTAAATTTTAAGTTTGAAAAAAGCGGCTTTTTGGGGCGGATTAAAACAATTTTATTGAATAAATTAAGATGTATTAATAATATTTTTATATAAAAATTATGATCACTAGAGAAAAAGCTATATATTAAAATATAAGTTTTCATAGTATTATATAATGTTAAATAAATCCAAAGTCCCCATAGGTGAAAAACTTAAAAACTTGCTGTAAAGAAAAATGATAATACCTTGAAAAAATATCAAAATTATCCGAGTTTTCTCTTAATACTTTTGTAAAAAATGAATCTGGTTAAAATAATAAATTTTATTCTTATCAACCTTTCGCTCATTGCAAGCTCATTTCTTGTTTTTTGTTTGTTATGTAAGCAAAAAAAGGGTTTTTTACATCTATTGTTATCAATTACTGTTTTATTTTTTTCATTAATAACTTTAATAACCATAGGATTAGGAATTTTTGAGAAAATATCGTTTCTGAATGTTTCAATAGTTTCCTATATTGTATTAGGCATACTCTTGATTTTAACAAGAAAAGAAAATTTTTTCATTGGGCAGTTTATAAAATATTTTCAGATACATAAATCTAAATCTAAATCTAACCTGCTCTTGGGAACAATATTATTTGCACCTATTGGCATTTTACTTTTTGTTAAGTTTTTCATTGCTCTTTTTCAAATACCATTGGAATTTGATGCGATGATTTATCATTTACCGATAGTAACGGAATGGCTACAAACCGGAAGTCTAACGGATATCTATTATACAGCCTTTGCAGGACCATTAGCCTACTACCCCGGTAATTTTGATCTTTTCTATCTTTGGTCAATTTTATCTTTGCATAATGATTTTTTTGTTAACCTTTTAAATTTCCCTTTGCTTATTTTACTAACCGTAGGAATCTATAAGACAAGTATTAATTTTGGGATTTCCAAAAAAATAAGCCTATTTGCTTCAGCCTTTTCACTGTATTTACCTGTTTTTTTTCAACAGGCGGGAACTGCCTTTGTGGATATTTATTTCATCCTGACTTTTGTCCTGGCCATTTATTTTCTTCAGGAAATTTCAAAAAATATAAAAAGCAAACATAACTCAATTTTATTTGGACTCACTCTGGGGCTGTTTATGGGAACAAAATATTTAGGCCTTCCATATGGGTTTATTTTACTTATTATTTTTTTGTTTATTCATTTAATAAAGCCCAAAAAACAGTACATCCTCATAATATGGGGGGTGGGGTCAACTTTGCTTACGGGAGCCTTTTTTTATTTTAGAAACTGGGTAAATTCCGGTAATCCGATCTTTCCTGTCGAGCTAAAGCTGTTTGGCAAAACTTTTTTTGAAGGCTATCCGAATGCAAACAAGCAACTCAGCGGCAGTTCTCTTTGGGAGCACATGAATGAAGCTTCGGCAATTAAAGAGTTCTTCGAGGCCTTCTGGACAATGACAGGCCTGGGCGGTTTATTGCTTCTATTCTCATTTTTTGCCTTGGCTGGGCTTGTCATATATTCGCTTAAAAAGCGAATACTGAGTAAAAAAGAAATAAGAATCAGTATCCTTATGTTGATTGTAGGGGGGCTTTATTTTGTCTTATATTTAAAAGCTCCTTACAGCTATCGAGACTTGATCCATAATATACGTTACGCAATGCCCTTCTTGATAATTGGTGTTTTTTCGTTGGGGTATTTAGCAACAAAAATAAAAAAGGCTCGTATTATTTTTTATCTCGTTTCAATATTTGCTTTTATTCATAACTTGCTCTTTTTAGTGATTTCACCCGCATACAAAACCAGGTTTGATTTTTGGGTAATACAGGAGTACAAAACTCAAATGGTGATCACGACGATTGGTGTGGTAGCTTTATTGCTTGTATTTGTTTTTAAACACAAAAAAATAATAAGGGGCACGATGCTGGCGGTTTTTATCACTATTCTTGTTTATGTTTTTAATCTTGCATATCATGAAAGAGAGAAATTAGCACCTCGGTTTTATGAATCTTGGTATCCTGCAGAAAATCAATATTTCGGTATATGGAATGCAGCCCTATGGTTTGATAAAAACGCTCCAAATGCAGCTATTGCTTATAGCGGTTTTCATTTTCACTATCCTCTTTTTGGAAGGAATTTCCAGCGTTCTGTAGATTATATAAATATAAACGATTGCACCTATTGCCGCTATGTAAACTACAAAAACAGTTCTAATTCTATTAGGCGTAATCCCGACTATGAAGATTGGATGCAAAATTTAGAGATCTTCCGGAAAGATTATATTGTGGTTGACACAACAATCACTCCGGAAGTAAAAAGTAATGAGCTGGAATGGATTATTAAACATCCGGAGAAGTTTGAATTAATCCGGGAATATAAAAAAACTGTCATATATAAAATAAAATAACTTCATGAATGATATAATTAAAAAATTCAAACCATTTATGAAATATTGTATAGTAGGTGCTATGGGAACATTTTTAGATCTCGCAGCTCTCTATATTTTCGTGGAATATATCTCAATTCCTGTTATTCCCGCCTCAATTTTGTCCTTTTTATTGGCGGTAACCAATAATTTTTTGCTCAACAAGAGTTGGACATTTAGAAACAAATCCAAAAATTATCGAAAACTCTATATTAAATTTTTCATTGTTTCACTTGTTGGACTTGGATTAACTGTAACCGGTATGCACGTCATGGTAAACATCATCGGAATTTGGTACATGCTCGCAAAAGTACTCACCTCTCTTATAGTTCTTACATGGAATTTTTTAGCAAACAAATTTTGGACATTTCGCCTTACTGAAAAGAACTTATTTATTGTTGATGATTTTCCGCTTGAGCTTTCTGTAATCATTCCGGCTTACAACGAGGAGAATAGAATAAAAAATACACTTCTGGCCATTGAAGACTACATAAAAGACAATAAAATCAACGCGGAAATAATAGTTGTGGACGATGGTAGTCAGGATAAAACCACACAAATTGTTAATAATTACAGGCAAAAAAATAACAGTATAAAGTCCATTAAGCTCGAAAAGAATAAAGGAAAAGGTTGTGCGGTAAAGGCCGGAGTAGAGGCAGGCAAAGGAAAATATATTTTGTTTACGGATGCGGATAATTCAACTCCTATTGAGGAATTTGAAAAATTACTAACACAGTTAAAATCAAAAAACGCAAAATTAGCCATTGGTTCAAGATATCTACATGACAGCAATATAAAAATCAAACAGCCCTATTATCGAATTCTTATTGGCAGAATAGGTAATTTACTTATACGCATTTTCTTGATTGATGATATTAAAGACACGCAATGCGGTTTCAAACTATTCGAGCATAGAGTGGCAAAAGAAATTTTCTCATTTCAAAAAATAAAGCGTTTTGGTTTTGACATGGAGGCACTGGTTATAGCTCAAAATCTTGACTACAAAATAATCGAAGTGCCTGTAAGTTGGTTTAACTCAGCAGAAAGCAGATTCAGACCGATCAAAGACAGTCTAAGGACACTCCGAGATTTGGTTTACATAAAATTGAATCTTTGGAGTGGGCGCTATAACAGAGATAATGAATAAAAGATTATAAATCATAAAATTTATTTATTAATTTCACTGTTTTTTTACTCATCTTCAAAATAACAAAGGGATCGTAGAAGACTAAGTTTATTATTTAGTTATGGCCACAGCCTGCTTGAAGATAGCCGATTTTGATCTTAAAAACCGTCAGAGAGAGGGGGCGAACTTGATTGAGGGAAACAGCCAAAATACCGCCTCCCTCCGGGCAAAATAAATATAAAAATAATTCCCCCTCAAAAAAGACAGCAAATTCTATAAGGAACACATATTTTATATTGCGCCTGCCGGCCGGGGCCGAAATTAAATCAGCTTACTTTAAACAAATAAATCGGACTCCTCGTGCCGGCACGAGATTTTTTGCGCAGAAAGTTTGACAATCCTTCAAACCTAATTTACCTTTCTCCCTTAAATTAATTCAATTTTATGGGAAAAATCCAATTAGTAGGTAAAAATGAGCTCGATAAAAATATTATTCTTGCAGAAAGCCTAGAAAGCGAAGATTTATTGCAAGCTCTTGTTAAAGCGGGAAATAGTTCAGAATCAAGTGAAAGCTTAATCACCCGGCTTAATTCAATCATTGCTGAAAAAATTCTTGAGCTAAGTCTTGATGATGGTTTTAACCTGGTATTACCTGTTTCCGAGCTAATCAGCCGCAACCTTCGACACGACAACGATTCACCAAAATTAAAGAGTTTAAGCGATTTACCCAAAGACACTCTAGCCTGCCTTTATGCTAGCCTCGAAAATTCTCCCGACCCCAGTAGAAAAGTCCACGAAGGGTTACATTTGGGCGACAAAGCACTCCATATTTTTGCAGGAATGGGTGGCAGCAGACATTTTCGTGAAATGGCAGGAAGTGAAGAGTTCAAAAAATACAATGAAAGAATGGCCAAAATAGGATACTCCACAGCTGTAAATTCCGCAAAACGACTCAATAAAGGTGAAGAGGGGATTTTTAGGTATTACAATAGTACCCATAATTAAAAGGATCAAGGAAGTAAGAAAAGTTCTGCAAAAGCTAATGAACATTATTGACCTTGAAGATGAAATTGCCGAGATTGCAAAAAAGAAATCAGCAGATGTTTTAAACAATTAAAAAAAGGGGCGCGCTTTATTTAAAGCGCGCCCCTTCCAAACATAAACTCTAATTATTCAACATATCCTCCCAAGTCTGATCTATTTTCTCCCAGGTATTTGAAACCAAATTTCCCTCAGTTTCCTCAGTGTCATTTTCATTTTTTACCCTAATTCTTCTATAAACCTCAGGGTAGTCATCAGAAAGATATCTGTCAAAGAACTGTTCAAGAGTTGGAAGAGCCATTTCTTCCTGACCTGTCAGGCTAAGGCTATCCATTCCGTTATAGTCTGCAATAATCACCATCATATCCACTCTATCAAATTTCCTTAATTCCGGTCTTGATTTCTTAATTTCATCAATGTTCCATACATCGTATAGCCCCTTCGAATCGCTGTCTCCCACAATGTCATAGAATCTTTTTCCCTCAACATCAATTGTTTCAGTAGCATCCTCATCCTCTTCAGTTTCCTCAGAAACATCTTCCTCAATCGACATTGTTTCATCTTCATAAATAACTTTTACGTTATCCTTTGTCTCTATTACAGCCATTTCCTCAGTTTCAGACTCAAGCGGCATCAAATACACTTTTTCCTCTTGTGCCTGCAGCTCATCCAGGGCTTGCTGCTCAGCAGAAACATCACTCGTATTATCAGATGAATTGATTAGTCCAAACAGTCCCATCACTCCAAACACAGCTTTTTTAAACCATCTTTTAATTCTTCCTTGTTTCTTTAATTTAGCTGGATCAGGCAGAATATATAAGTCCATACCTTTATCAAACGCCTCCTGATCTTCACGTCTCTTTTTAAGGATTGAACTTAAGGCCTCTTTTAGCTCCTGCACTTCATTATATTTTCTAAGAAGTGAATTTTTGCATTCAGGACTAGGCGTAATCTTATAAGTACGCATCAATCTTTTAGAAACTTTATCAGCTTGAGCCCATTTTGCTTCAATCTCATTCATTGTTTTTTCAGGCATTCTGTTGATAGAGTTCAGATCGTTAGAATACCAATTCTTTAACGCTTCCAAAGTCTCAGTTTCAGAGGCATAAACAGGATAAGCATCATCAGCTCCCACAGCTACTTTTTGAACAGATTTTCTGCCGTACATAACCGCTCCCGGAGAAGAATCAAACGCAATACGTGTAATTTTACGTCTTTCTTTAATCAGTTTATTAATACCTCTATTAAGTTTTTTATACTTTTCCCACATATATTCACTAAGCTCGCTTGGTCCGTAAGCATTTTTCAGATAAGTATAAGACTTAACAATACGTTTCATCATTAATTTATATGCAGAGTCTCTAATCTGACGATCAAGCTCTGTACTATCATTCATTCCGGTTAGAGCTCTTAAATCTTCCTCAATCATGTACTCACATAAAGAGATAGATTTTTTCGTATCAAATTCACTCGGAATATAAACCAAATATGGTGAAATCTCAGATACATCCGGATTATCAATTGTACAAAACTTAGCCTCTGTACAAATATTCTGATTTCTTCTTTGATCCGGATCAATCTGCTTAGGACGTGGAAGACCCGACATATCCATTTGTTCCACAATAACACTTGCTTGTTCGGTAGCACTTTGAACCGATTCACTAATTTCAGCAGTACCTGTTAGGGTTTTCTTAAGCTCATCTGCCTTAGCTCTTAATAGTCCACGGATCTCTTTAAATTCACAAACCGGTGTATATAGCTTTTTAAATTTTGCATATCCGACAATTTTATTAATCTCTCCACTTAAATCCTTAGCAAAATCAGGATCCGTGATGAATCTAATTGCCTTTTTCAAAGGTGCACTAATTAAGGACATAAATATGTCATCAATATAAGTGGAATCTCTTTGAACCTTTTTAATCTCCCTCAACTCATCAATAAGATCTCTAAAAGGATCGTAAATATCTGTTGGGGCAATATTTTGATTGCTTTCAATAGAAGCAATAATATCAGTAGCCCTTTTTATAGTAAGTAAAGGAGTTTCCTGAAATTCAACGTCATTTCCTGATTCTCCGGATTGGAAGAAATCATAGATACCGTCGTCAATTATTGTGTCGTCCCCTGGAGAACCTTGCGGCCCCATTGGACGTCCCTGATTTTTAACACTTTTGTAATTCATATTATTAGTGTTAATAAATTTAGCTTGGCATATTACGATATTTGTTAAAGCTTGTCAAGCCTTTTTTGTCTAAAAAGATCTTGTTTTTTTTCATGCGATTTTTGTCTTACAGAAGACGAATACAGTTTTGTACTTTAAAACATAGCTTAATATAAGCGTCAAATTGTATACGATAAAAAGCCAAAAATCGAATATTATTGTTAATTTTTGTCAAAAGCGGGCCCTTCTTAAGTTTTTATGACAAAAAATGAACACCCTCATAGAATCAGTAATTAAGGGAAAAATTATGACTCAAGATCTCCAATAATACCCTTCAAATATTCTAAATCATCTTCATCAAAAATAAGTTCCATCCAATCTTTTGGTAATACCTCAAAAGGAGAGGGAGTATTTATCTCTTTACAACGAATATCAACTTTTTTTTGCAGCTGTCTACGAAGTGCAAGGTCTGGAGTTTTACTGGTCAAGGAGTCTAATAATGCCTTTAAATCCTCAATAATAGACTCTCTTATACTACGTATCATCACATCTAACTCTGTGTCAGAGCCCTCATTTAAAGCTTTTTTAAACTGTCTGATTGTTGGTTCCTCTTCAGATTTTGTCATACTGGCTCCTTCCATTTAATAGATGATTTTAGAAATACATATTTGGAAGATTGTTATAATATGCAGGGTTTGACAAGTTGTCAAATCTAGATTTTTTTCTGTACGAAAAATTTTCGTGCCGGCACGGAGCAGAAATTTTTGCTTTAAATAAACTACGGTTTTGGAATTTTTTCACTTTAAATATTGTTTTTTTATCCTAAACATTTCTTTAAGGTACTGGTATATCGCTGATCTACTTTGAGAATATGTTCGCTCAACCAATTTACCGCATATTTTTGAGCTTCTTTAGCCAGCTTTATTTTTTCCGATTTTGAACATTCCCTTATTTTTTGTCTGTAATCCCGCATTTTTTCCCGGTAAGTTTCATGCATTTTGCAATGCACCTCAGTTTCTTCATACTTACACTTTAAAAAAAACTCTTCCTCTTCAGCCAGATGATAAAGAGCATAATTAAGCAATTCGTCGAATATTATTTCCAACTCCTTTTCTTGCGCACCCGAGTAATTTTTTAGCAAATCATGCAGTTTATTGGTTATTTCAAAAAAATGCTTGTGTTGTTCATCAAGGCTTTGCAAACCTACGCTGTATTTTTTTTGCCAAATAAATTTCATAACTACAATTTGAATTCAATATATAAAAATTATATACTTTTTTAAAATAAAAATTAACAATTTATATTTATTATGACAGATGAAGAGCATTGTCCAAAATTAAAAAAATGCCCAATATTGGTAAAAGGTGTCTTGTTTAATGAAAGAACAGGTGAAACTTACAGACATTTATTTTGCAGTGATAAGAAAAAATATCCTACATGCAAAAGATACCTGGCAACCATTAAATCCGGCTTAAAAATTCCCGACTATATCATGCCCAACACTTCACTAACCGTTGATGAAGTAATAGCAAAGGCTAAGAAAAGTCCATTAAATAGAAAATAAATCTTATCAATGGTCGGGGTGACAGGACTTGAACCTGCGACCTCACGCACCCCATGCGTACGCGCTAGCCAACTGCGCCACACCCCGACAAACCGGGGATATAATAGTCAGATTCCTTACTTAATTACAAGGCCGTTTTTGCCACTATCTACATTGACCTTAGCACCTTCCTTAATTTTCCCCTCTAAAATTTGTATAGCCAATTCATTCTCAATTTCATCCTGAATGAGTCTTTTAAGGGGCCTGGCACCAAAATCAGGGTCATATCCCTTCTTTGCCAGGTAATTTAATGCCTTTTCACTAACATTAAGGTCAATATTTTGCTTTTTAAGGCGTTTTTCCAAATGCCGGAGTTGTAATTTGGCTATCTCTTTAATTTGTGGCTCTTTAAGGGCCTCAAAAACGCTAATATTATCAATTCTATTCAAAAACTCAGGTTTAAAGAACTGGCGTAATTCCTTATTAATTTTAATATCCAGCGCCGACTTTTCACCTTTAAATTCGAGGATTTTCTTACTCGCAATATTAGAAGTCATGATAATTATCGTATTTTTAAAGTTTACAGTTCTGCCTTTTGCATCTGTAATATGCCCTTCATCCAATATCTGGAGCAAAATATTAAATACCTGAGGATGAGCCTTTTCAATTTCATCGAATAAAATCACGCTGTAAGGCCTTTTTCTCACCTTTTCCGTTAATTGACCGCCCTCATCATAACCAATATAGCCCGGAGGGGATCCTATAATCTTAGAAACACTGTGTGCCTCCATATATTCACTCATATCAAGCCTCTGTAAGGCATGCTCATCATTAAACAAAAACTCGGAAATCGCTTTTGCAAGCTCTGTTTTACCAACGCCTGTAGGCCCGAGAAACAGAAATGACCCCATAGGACGGCCCTCTTCAGAGATATGGGCCTTGGAACGTCTTATAACGTTACTCACAGCCCTCACAGCCTCATTTTGGCCGATTACACGCTTCGACAATTCATCTTCCAGATGTGTAAGTTTTTTGGTCTCAGATTCGGTCAGTTTTCTCAGAGGAATTCCCGTCCATTTACTCACAACTTTAGCAATATCCGATTCTGTAACCTCTTCTTTAAGCATTCTGTTATCATGCTGAAGGTCTCTTAATTTTGCTTCCAATTTTTCAATTTTCTTATTTAAATCCGGTAAATAAGCATATTTTATCTCGGCAACTTTCTGTAAATCTCCTTCACGCTCATATTTCGAAGCCTCAATATTACATTTATCAATTTCCTCCTTAGCCGCATTAATTTCATCAATAATTGATTTTTGATTTTGCCACACAAGCTTCAAAGTATTATGCTTTTCCTTCAAATCAGATATTTCCTTCTCAAGCGCTGAAAGTTTATCAGAGGCCTTTTTCTCTTTTTTAAGAGCTTCCCGCTCAATTTCAAGCTGCATTAGTTTTCGCTCCAATTCATCAATTTCCTGTGGAGAACTCTCAAGGTCAATCTTCAAAACCGCAGTAGCTTCGTCAATAAGATCAACCGCCTTATCAGGCAAAAACCTGTCAGTTATATACCTGTCCGATAAAGTAGCAGCCGAAATTATGGCATCATCTGTAATGCTTACTCCATGAAATAGCTCATATTTTTCCTTAATTCCTCGCAAAATAGCTATAGTATCTTCAACAGAGGGCTCATCTACATATATTGGCTGAAATCGGCGCTCCAAAGCCGCATCCTTCTCAATATACTTCTGATATTCCTTAAGCGTCGTCGCTCCAATGGTATGAATTTCACCTCTCGCAAGTGCAGGTTTTAACATGTTAGAGGCATCCATTTGCCCTTCACTCGCACCGGCACCTACAAGGGTATGAAGCTCATCAATAAATAATATAATCTGTCCTTCCTTTTCTTTCACGCCTTTAATAACAGCCTTTAGTCGCTCCTCAAATTCTCCCCTATATTTAGATCCGGCCAGCATAGCCCCCAGATCCAAAACCAAAATTTCTTTATCTTTAAGGGTGTCAGGCACGTCGCCATCAACAATCCTGTGTGCAAGACCCTCAACAATGGCGGTTTTACCTGTTCCCGGCTCCCCAATCAGAACCGGATTATTTTTACTCCTTCGAGCCAAAATCTGCATAAGCCGCCTTATTTCATCATTTCGGCCAATAACCGGGTCAATCTTCCCCTTTCTGGCAAGCTCCGTAAAATTTATACAATATTTTTCAAGAGCCTGGAACTTAGCTTCAGGATTCGGATCAGTCACCTTTTCACTACCCCTTAGCTCCTTTAAAATCTCCTTAACCTTAGACTTCTCCAAAGCGGCTCCCTTCAAAATTGTGGCTGCATCATCTTTTCCATCCAGCATGGCCAGCAAAACATGTTCCACCGAAATATAATCATCCCCAAAACTCTCAGACTCCTTCGAAGCTTTAGTTAATAAAGCCTTAAGTTCATTCGAGATATATTGACCGCCGCCCTCAACTTTTGGAATTTCCTTTAATTTTGCATCAACCTTCGACTTTAGTTCATCAACATTTATTTCCATTTTTTTAAGAAGAGGGCTAATCAAAGTATCCTCCTGCTCAAGCATTTGCCTTAAAATATGCTCGGAACTTATTGCCTGATGGCTCATGTCCGAAGCCATTTTACTCGCACCGGCAATCAATTCCTGTACTTTCATTGTAAAGTTATTTCCTATTTGCATGGTATTTTTTTAGATTATTTAGCACTCTTAATTATAGAGTGCTAACGCCCATCTGTCAAGACCTCCCGAAACAAATCACTTCATTTTTCGTTATTGACAAATGAGCAGAGATTCTGAAAAAATAAGACCCCGAAAAGATTTTACACACTAGAACTTGACAGCCTGACAAACTTTTATTATAGTATGCTGCCGAATCAATAATCATATTATTATGAATAGACCAAAAGACAGAAATGAAGAAAGCGGCTTATTGCCATTACCAAAAAAATATCAGACTCCTGCGGAAGGACTGGAAGAGATTTCACAAGACGAGATCGATGATTTTTTCGGTGCAGCTGAAACAGATGTATTTCCAGTTGTTGAGGATGAATCTGATGATGTAAAAGCTCAAGATCCAAAAACTCAAGATCCAAAAACAGAAGAATTACCATATGTAGAAGTAGAAAGATTAGATGAGGACGTCGAAGGAGCTTTTTCCGGTACATTCAATATCCACGATACAGACGAGTTACCTGTAATAGAAGAGGGTGCGTTTGAAAAAGTAGAGGACGAAGATCACGAAGAATTAAAAAGTGCTGTGTTAGTTACCCTTTCCGGCGACTACAAAGCCGTATTGGACCCGGAAGAACACAGAGTTCCAGGCCAGGAAAGAGACGGAAACCAGTCTTCATTGGGGGCACAAGAAATAAAAGACACAGTTCCTGAGATGCAGGCTCATATAGATACTTATATCGGATTTCCACCTGATTTAGAGAATGAAGGAAACGACACCGGCAACAACGATCCTGTCGGCCCAACAATTAAAAGATTTTCAGAACACCTATCAACATTTTATAAAAAAGGAGGCAACGCACTAAGCAGCGAAAGCATGTCACTTGCAAATATGTTGCTTTATATTATGGACAATGGAGAAGAAGCTCTTGAGCGTTTAAGTGAAACAGTTTCAGAGCACATTGATTCAGTTTCTGATGATCAGGCTAAACTAAAAAGATTAAAAAGATTTTTATTCATGGTTATTTCTTCTGTTGAGAGCACCTTGGACTCCAGAATCAGAAGCAGACACCATGAATATAAAATTGTTCCTATAGAGGAAGCAAGAGAAATCTTTGGAGAGATTGACCAGATTAATACCCAAATGAAAGGGCTCAAGAATACACTTGGAATTAATAAAATTGAGTCCATTCTTGAGGATTTACCAGCTCCAAGGCAAACCGAAGCAGACCTACCAGCTTCAAAAAATGTTATGGCCCTACCTAGAGTGCCTCGCACAGATGAAGGAGGCTCAAAGGAAGAACTACCGGCAATTAAACAGGATATTCCAACTGGAAAACCACTTGAGAATGTACCAGTTGGTCACCCCATTGCTGATCCAAATGCAGAAAGCAGCATGGTCATTGCAGCAGCCGAACTAAAGGAAAGAAATGAAAAAGAGGCACTTGCTAACTGGACAAACAAAATCAAGATGAAGCTTGGAAACGAATATAACGGTCAAATTTTATGTACTCTAAAACCTTCAGAAATTAAAAAGGTATTAAGAGATATTATTGATGAATTCAAAGCGGACGACAAAAACACCGATGTGGAAATTTTGATCCAGTCGCTTAAAAACGTTAAAGACTTAATGCCAACAATTAAACAGGAAAAACCATTCGATGCCGCAATAAAAAGCCTTGATTCGAAGAAACCATCATGGATTCGAAGAAATATTAAAGCCCTGGCAGCAGCAGCAATGCTATTGGTTGGCGGAGGCATAGGGGGAAAAATTGCATACGATAGATATTCATCTGATGAGCAGAAACCAAAAAAGACATCGGAAGATGTACTGGATTTACCAAAAATATCAGAATTATCAGACAAAGAGACCACAGATAACCTAGCTATCGACAAAAAAGACGGAGAAACTAAAGTTGCTTTAGCTGATAATAAAGAAGAAAACACTGATTTTGATTTCACCGAACCTGTAAGCGAACCATCTAAAAGTGCAACACCGGCAGCAAAACCTCTGAGCGAAATCAACCTTAATGATTTGGTGGCGGCGTACACACCAAATGTAAGTAAATTTAAATTCCCCGGAATTACTCCTAAAAAGAAATCAGCTGGAACCCCGCCTCCAGAAAAACCGAAAACCTTTAAAACAATCTCAATTGAAAAAGGACAAAGATTATTCGATATCGTAGGTGATAAAGATTCAACAGGGCTATACGATGATTGGAAAATTGATGAGAAAAAAGCGTCTAATGCAGATCTTAAGAATTTCGACAGATGGAATATGAACATAGTAATCGCAATCTACAATGGAATGGACAATCTATACACTGCAGAAGGTCAAAGCCTAAAAATCCCAACTTGGGATGAAATGGTAGCGATTTATTTATCACCTGATTATATCTCAAAACACAACAAGATCTGGAGTAATTATAATCTGGATGAAGATACTGAGTATTCTCTATTTGATTTCGATAAAACTCCAACGCTTAATTTCGCTCAACCTAAACAAACTGAATCACCTACCATGAATGAACCACTAGCCAGCCTCGACTCACTTGGTTCCGGAACAAGTAAATCAGTTGATCTAAATGAGCCGCTATTTGATTGGGGATCGAAAGGTATTGATATTGATAACTCACTTTCACCAAAAACCGTAAGCGTTGATGCACCTAAACCTAAAAACCCGGATAATCCTTTAAACTTAATCTCGCAAAATAATGCTGAAGTTAACAGTTTAATTCCTTCCCTTGGACAGGCAAGCCCTCAATCTGTAGAAGATGAGTGGGGAGCAATGCTTGATGAGTTCAAAACTGAGGAAGATCCACTATGGGATCTAAAAGTTTAAACTACCACCACACTTTTTTTATACCGATTGCGTAAGCAATCACATTGGCCAAGAAATGCAGCACTGGAGTCACAATCAAGACGATCAGGGCTGCTTGCCATGGAATAACAAATACCGGCAGCATAAAAATGTATACCCCAATAATAAAATCTATCTGATCAAAAGGGAAAAACGGAGCACCGGGTTTAATTTTAAGCCGCCTTTTCACAAAAGACTTCGCCGCGTCCCCAACAATTGCACCAATTCCAAAGGGGATAGCGTATGCAAAGATATTTGCAGCACTAAGGTCAATCATCAAATATTCATCAAAATACCCCATTTTACCGAGCCAAAATTGAATAGCCAAAACTAAAAGCGCTCCCAAATACCCGGCGTAAAGCCCGCGCCATGTTTTATTTGCGCCCAAAGCCTTTTTATTAATCGGCACACCCAAAGGCGCATTCAGCTTACCCAAAATCAAGGGGGCCATATTCGCCATGTATGCGGGCAAAATAAAATATAGTGCTTCAACAATCATGACCCGATTATTACAGTTTTTCCTGGCCTCGGCAATTTTTCTATGCATAAAAATCACACCTCCACAATCAACGGAATAATTAGCGGACGCCTTTCAAGCTTGGAATTTGTAAACTTATCAACAGACTGCTTAATATACTTTTTAATATCACGGCGATTCGCACCCGGATTTTGCTTCATAATTTTCTTAAAAGCCTTAGCAGCCGCCTTCGAAACCTCAGTAGTAATTTCCTCAGTCTCATGCATATAAATAAATCCGCGCGAAATCACATTAGGATCTCCCTTTAATTTTTTACTCTTCCTCGAAACAAAAATCAGCACAATCAGCGCGCCATTTAGCGACATAATTTCTCTATCCACCTGAACCCTTGAACCAATAGTTCCCTCACCGCTACCATCAATCAAAATATATTTTGTCTCAATTTTTTGCTTCGAAACCTCAAGTTTACCCTTCTGAGCAACCAAAACATCTCCATTCTGAATCAGAATTGTCCTATCCTCCGGAATTCCACATTCTTCCTGAGCCAAAAGCGCATGCCCCTGTCGCATAAAATATTCACCATGCACAGGCACCAAATACTTTGGCCGCACATAATTAATCATACGCTTAAGATCATCCTGATGCCCATGCCCGGAAGTATGAACATCCATAAGCTGATGATGAATCACCGTCGCACCAAGAATACACAAATTATTTATCACCGACGCAATCGCCTTCTCATTACCAATAATAGGCGAAGCCGATAAAACAATTGTATCGCCCTTCTTAATTTTAATATTTTTATGAAGATTATTCGAAATCCTGGTCAAAGCCGAAACCGATTCTCCCTGAGATCCGGTTGTCAGAATCAAAGTTTGTTCATCCTTAACCTTTTTATATTTGCGGATATCCTTTACAAGGCCTTTCGGATAATGCAAATACCCCAGCTGCACAGCAATCGCAATATTATCAATCATACTTTTCCCACTCACAAACACCTTTCTATTGTATTTCTGAGCCAGATCAATAATCTGCTGAATTCGCCCGATCAAACTTGAAAAAGAGCTAATAATAAGCCTTCCATTTACCTTCTTAAAAACATCCTCAAGCGCTTTTTGAACCTCAGCTTCAGACATTGTCGCCCCCTTTTTCAGCGCGTTCGTAGAATCCGAAAAAAGAGCCAACACATTTTGCGACCGTAAAGCCTTCATCTTATGAATATCAGCCTTTTTCTGACGGCCGGCAGGAGAATCATCAAACTTAAAATCTCCGGTATGCACAATTTTTCCGGCAGGAGTATCAATAATTACCCCAATCGGATCCGGAATTGAATGCACAACTCTAAAAAAGTTCAGCAGAAACGCCCCCAGCTTCAAGGGTTTATCCGGATTTATCACATTCAGTTTCGCAAATTTATCCAGCTTAAACTCATCAATCTTCTTTTTAATAAATCCCATTGTAAGTTTAGTCCCAAAAACCGGCGGAAAACCAAGTTTGGGCAAAATATAGGGGATTCCCCCCGTATGATCCAGGTGACCATGAGTAATAATCACACCTCTAATTCGCTTCTTGTTTTTCTCAAGATAGTTCACATCAGGGATTACATAATCGATTCCAAGCATATCTTCACTCGGAAACTCAAATCCCATATCCACAATGATTATATCATTGCCATATTCAAACACCATCATGTTCTTGCCAACCTCGTTTAGGCCGCCCAAAGGAATAATCTTTAGCTTTGCATTACGCCTTCTACTTTTACTTCTACCTTTATTGAATTTTCTTTTTAAAAAAGGTTTTTTCTTTCTATTTTTTTTCATCATTACACAATTATTCTAATTATTGTTCGCTTACCACCTATATATTACCATGTTTTTTAAATAATAGCCATAGAGTTAAACGTATTTTACCTAAAGTTGTCAAGGCTGCTAAATTTATTAATCTTAAAAATCATTTTATAATTCGACCGAAATTTAAAATAAAATTATGAATCAAAGATCATCTATTGCAATACTGGGGTTTGGAGTCGAGGGACGCGCAATGTTTAACTACCTCATGGCGCACGAATACGGAAATATTACAATCTGCGACAAAAACGTGGATCTTAAAGATAAAATGCCCGAGGGTGTTTCAGTGAGACTGGGGGAAGATTATTTAAATGATCTTGATGATTTTGATGTAATTATCCGTTCTCCCGGAATTAAATATTTCGATCCACATATTCAGGCAGCGGTTCAGGCAGGAAAAGAAGTTACGTCTACCACTGCAATATTTTTTGATCAGTGCCCCTGCCCGATAATTGGGATTACAGGCACGAAAGGAAAAGGCACAACCAGTATGCTCACATACCTAATGCTTAAGGAGGCTGACAAAGATGTTCATTTGGGAGGAAACATCGGCACGCCGGCAATTGGTTTTTTAGATGATTTGAATAAGGATTCTCTGGTGGTTTTTGAGCTTTCCAGCTTTCAGTTACAGGATATGAAGAAAAGTCCGAAATATGCTGTGCTTTTAAATACTACCTCTGACCATCTCGACTACCATGCGGACACAGGAGAGTACCTCACTGCCAAAGAAAGTATTCTGGCAAATCAAGCCAAAGATTCAATAGCGGTACTCAATAAAGATTATGACTACGCCAATCATTATAAGCCCTTGGTAAAGGGCCGGAACCTATGGGTCTCGGTAGAGGAAAAAGTAAAAAACGGGGCATATTCAGACGAGGAAAACATCTATTTTGTTGAAGATGATAACGCGACCCAAATCGCTAAAATAAACGAAGTAAAATTAATCGGTTCACATAATTTGGAAAATATTCTGCCGGCAGTCGCGATTGCGGGAACTATAGGGGTAGACAAGAAAGATATTGAGAGAATAATAAAAACTTTTGACGGGCTGCCCCACAGATTACAGTTTATAAAAGAAGTGAAAGGAGTAAAGTTTTATAACGACTCGATTGCAACATCACCCGACCCTTCAATGGCCGCTGTCGATTCATTTGAGGCCCCTCTAACGTTGATTGCGGGGGGATACGACAAAGGAGCAGACTACAATGAGTGGGCACTTAAAATTCTCACTAAAAAGAATCTGAGGACGGTCGTGCTCATAGGCGACCTTGCTGAAAAAATGGAGAGCGCAATTTCGCAGGCAGAGGAAAAGCTCGGCGAGGCTGAAGGATCTCCAACCAAAGTTTTAAAAAGAAACACATTCGAAGAAGCTATTCTCGATGCTTTTGCCGAAACCCCGGAAAACGGAGTTATAATTTTATCGCCGGCAGCAGCAAGTTTTGACATGTTCAAAAACTACAAGGACAGAGGAGAGCAATTTGCTGATATTGTAGGCAAATTATGATTCTTCAAAAACTATATCCGCACAACTTATATAACTCAGATCTTCATTTGATGCCTGAACACCTATAGCTAGCGGCAAATTTTCCTTTAAATCAGCTATAGTCAATTCCAGCAAAGATGCGGATTCACCGGAAAAAAGATTCACCAGCGCTTTGTAAGAGCTTTCAATATTATCACAAGTCCCATACAAAATTTGCGCCGGATTTTCATGTGCGGGATCAATTCCATTTAGCTCTATATCAACATATAGCCCCTCATCAGTATTAAATAATTCCGCCTTACCGCTAACCCCCGATTCATTCAATTCAATCAAATTCAGACCAACTTTGCTATCAGTATCGGCAGTTACTTCAATAGGAGTTTGATCTTCATAGGCCTCACCATTTTTAAGGCTTTCATATGTTGTCACCCAATAAATTTTTTCACCCAAATATTCCTCAAGCATATCATTTCTATCTTTCAAAATTCTGGTAATCATATCAGCAGTTTCATTTCTTTTAAGCTCATCATCAAATCCCGTAATTGTGTAGGGGATATAATTTAATTCCGAAGCCAGATTAACCGCCCCTTCAAACCAAACTTCACCGCCTTCCTCAAAAACAAATGCAAGAGACTTTAGCGTCATTTTTAAAGCTTCAACAAAATTCACCTTTTGACCGGGCCTAAAGGTGCCATCACTGTATCCCACAACCCAGTCGGCATTTTTCGCAAAACAAACATATTTTGTAAACCACTGGCCTGCTTCTACATCGCTAAAACATTCACTATCCTCAAATTCATCCAAAGTTTCAGAAGTAAGCTGGCCCAATTTAATTTTTGACTCAATAACAATTTTCAACATTTCAGCTCTGTTCAAAGTGTTTTCAGGTTTGAATGTTCCATCACTGTGCCCATTTACAATACCCTCAGAATTCAAATAATAAATTGCCTCCATAAATTCCTCATCCTCATTAACATCAGAGAAAAACGCAGTATTCGCAAATACAGCCGAACAGCAAAGCAAATTCAAAACAATAATTAACAAGATCTTTTTCATATTTTTTTTGTTAGAAATTAACTAAATGGTTACGATCTCCATCCTACTGTAGGAGTTGAAGAATCTCTTGCACAATTAACTATATGTATGCTTACCATTACCATCATGAGGCTTGCTCTCACCCTTTTTTAAAAGTTGAATCATATCTTTATCTATAGTTTTTGTTGCAAATAGCATTCCACCATATACAAACATACCAAAAGGAATAAGAATCAGCACATTCCAGTTCTGCATCAATTCGTAACTCACATCCTTTAAATAATAAATCGAAGCACCCATTAAAAGAGAGCTCAAAATAATTTTAAACGCCTTTCCAAAATCAATCCTGAATTCCAGATATTTACGCGCGTAATAATAAGTCGCAAACAAAATAAACATTTCACTAAGTACACTTGTAACTGCGGCACCTATAAAGCCGTAATACGGAATAAAAATCAAATTTGCGATAAGATTAAAAACAACACAAACCGCATTAATATAAAGAAGCTTCACCTGCCTGTTTACTGCAATCAAAATAAAAGCAAACAGCACATTCAAAAACTGGAACAGAAGCGCAAAAATCAAAATCTGAAATGCAATATCAGAGCCAACAAAACCTTTATTCAATCTGCTTAAAAACTCAGGAGTACTTACTATAAATATTATGGGGTAAGCAAGAATTACCCCGCCAACAACCATGGGCACAGCCATAGCCGCCAAAAAATTAAAAGCCTGCGAAATAATCTGTTTATACCGCTTGGTTTTTTCATCCAAAGATTTTGTTAGAACAGGCAAAACCGAATTCATAAAATACAAAGGCAAAATAGCAAAATGCTCAAGCATCTTCATTGCCACACCATAAATTCCAACTTCCTCCTGCCCGCGAATAACAGAAATCAAAATAGAATCCACCCTAAAATAAATTGTATTCAAAATAAGTGCCAATCCATAGGGGAGAGCCTCTTTAAGCACCTTTTTCCACAAATCAATATCAAACCTATAACTTATAGGCGTAATTTTCCTCACATAATAGCCGGTAGTCAGCAGAGTCACAATCGCACCCAAAATTCCGGCACCAATCAGCATGAAAAATCCAATATCCCCCTGATCCGGAAAAGCAAAAAATACTATGTAAACCATAAATCCAACTGAAATTGCTTTCCCCAAAATCGAAGCAATAGAAGCCGCGTGCATTTGGAGTTTTGTTTGAAGCACACTTGTCAGAGTTCCATTAATTATGGTTAGAAACACTGTAATCGAAGCAATAGTAATACCCAAAGGAATTCGGCTATCCCTATAATCCGGAATCAAAAAAGCCAATAAAACCGCAATTAACATAGTAGCTACTACCAATATTGTCCTAAGGCTCAAAATATTTCCAATTATTTTCGGAATATCATCCTCGTTTTTGGACATTTCCCTAACAGCAATCGTAAAAAGCCCCAAATCCGCGGCAATCCCAAAAAAAGCCAGAAATTCATATACAAGCACATATTCCCCATATCCCTCCACCGACAAATAATGGGTAGCAATTTTCACAACAGCGAGCCCCAAAAAAGCCATGCCCACTTTTCCCGCAAATTGCCAAACTGTATTTGATAAAATTTTCCTGGCTACAGACATTACTAATTTGCTAATGTAAATTTAACAAACCAACTTTACCCTTTTTTATGCATGAAATAAAGAGCCGGCTTCAGGAGCTAAAGCAAGTTATAAAAACAGGTTTAAACAAAATAAATCTTCCTGAAAAAAAGAAGCAGCTAAATGAGTTGAATGAAAAAATGCAGGACCCAAATTTTTGGGATGATAGCGATGCGGCACAGGAAATAAGCCAGCATGCCAGCAATTTAAGCAAATTAATAGATACTTGGGAAAGCGTAAGTAATGAGGTTGAGGAGCTTTTAAATCTCTTTCCGGAAATTTCACCTGAGCGCGATCCGGATTCTGCTGAGGATTTTAAGCAGATGGTCGCAGCCCTTGAAGAAAAATGGCGAACCCTGGAGATTTCAACTTTCCTAAACGGCAAATACGACGAAGATAATGCCATCCTAATGATTCAAGCAGGAACAGGCGGTACCGATGCTCAGGATTTTGCGGATATGCTAATGAGGATGTACATGAAATATGCGGAAAAAAATGGTTTTAGCCTGCAGCTTTTAGATAAAAGTGATGGTGATGAAGCTGGAATAAAAAGCGCAACAATTTTGATAAAAGGGGAGTTTGCTTACGGATATTTAAAAAATGAGGCCGGAGTGCACAGGCTGGTTAGGCTTTCTCCTTTTAATTCAGGCAACTCCCGCGAAACATCATTTGCGCTTATTGAGGTTCTTCCTGATATTAAAAAGAAAATCGCTGTAGATATGCACCCGGACGATTTAAAAATTGATGTTTTTAGAGCAGGTGGGCACGGCGGCCAAAGTGTAAACACAACAGATTCAGCAGTTAGAATTACCCATTTACCTACGGGCATTACTGCCCAATGTCAGAATGAAAGGTCGCAACTCCAGAATAAGGAGCATGCAATGTCGGTTTTACAGGCAAAGCTAATAGATCAAATGGAAAAAGCTCAGGCCAAAGAGCTCAACGATTTAAAAGGATGCAAAACAGAAGTTTCCTGGGGAAATCAAATAAGATCCTATGTATTGCACCCTTACAAAATGGTTAAAGACCACAGAACCGACTATGAAGAAAACAATCCAGACAGTGTATTGGATGGAAACCTTGAAGGCTTTATCGAAGCGGAGCTCAAAAAGATTTAAAATCCCTATAGTATTCTGGACGGCAATTTATAAAGTTTTAAAAGAAGCGGAGCTCAAAAAGATTTAATCTATTTCATCCAGCAAATCATCAAGTTTTTCCTTATCTTTTTCTTCAGCAAGTTTTTCCTTTTCGGATAATTTTAGGGAATTAAGCTTATTTGCAAGCTCAGTTAAAGTATCCGAAAATTTTTCTAAAGTATTAAGCTTCTCTTTTTGGTTTTCGGTAGCCAAAAATTCGTAAACACTATCTTGGTCCTCCAAAGGAAGATTTACAAGTTTTTTCAAATATTCCGATTTTTCCTCATCACTTAAAGAGCTGTAAGAAGGATAATTCGCTAAAAATTCCTTTAATTTCTTACTTTTTAAATCTGATAATACTGGCATATAAATTTTTATTTACTTTTTACACATTATATCACTCCTAACACTTTGAGTAAATAAAGCGTTTAGCCCGAATCACAATACTCCGCAATTCGCCCGTTTATCAAATTCATGATGTCGTAGTATGGCAGGGCATCAATTGGCCGCCAATGCTGCTCTTCCAGGAATCCAAGATGGATTATTTTGTGATGCTCAACACACAAATGCTTCAATTTATCCGGATCATGCGTTTTTGTGAGCGCAAAAGCCTCTGTGTGGTGTATATTTTTGGCGGATTTGTAACAATTCGGATGCTCGCAAATTCCTTGAGACCGCCTGTTAATATATGTTTCGATTTTTTTGGGAATTTTCCGGCTGCGGTTTTTTACGGGCTTGGGTTTTTCAATTTTTGACTGCCTCTTTTCAGCTTCCATCCCTTTTTCACTCAATTCAAGCAATTTTTTCATAGCTTCATTCCAGTCGCCCTTGCCTTTAATTTTTTTCAACTTTTCAATTAACTCCTTATCAAGCTTCATTGAAAGTTGTTCCTTTTGATTCAAACCTCGCTCTATTAAACCATTTTTGGTCGGACTCCCGGTGCCGGCACCATCATCACAATATTTTTCTTCCTTAAAATCCTTCACAAAAGTTACAAGAGTATTTTTGCTCATTTTTTTCGCCTTATCCGCCCAAAATTTCTGATTATCTTCAGTAGCAATGCATGCAACCGGTCGCACCGCCTGAATCCCCTTGTTCTCGGCAACTTCCATTAACTCCGGTTTATTCTTAATTTTCCGTAAAATACGCAAAGAATCATTAACTTTATACCGGCTCATCCCCGCAATCACACGCGCATAATCGTAAATAGAATCAAACCCCTTCTTCTCCCAAATTCTATTCCTTTCAATTTTAGGCAGCATCAACACGCATTTATGCATCCATTCCCGCGCATTCCGTCCATATCTGCAAAACTCATCGTGCAATATTTTATCTTTTTTATTCATATTTCCGAGGGGTAAATGATATTCTTATTATACCTTGAAAAAGCCAAAAATCGAGCATTTCAACTTGAAACTCCACGCAAAATATGGTGAGGATACGCTCACCCAAACACTTCCTTAAAAGTCCGGTTTTTTTCGCATATAATTTCTTGGTTTAAACTAAAGAAACAAAGCACCGCACATCAAAACAAAGCTCCGCACATCAAAACAAACATTAGTATAAGCACCAAATTGCGTACGGTAAAAAGCAAAAAAGCAAAGATTATTGATAATTTTTTGGCAAAACCGGGGCCTTTTAGGCGCATTTTAACTTGACGACACGCCTAAATTTTTGTTTTCATAATAATACTAAATTAAAAACTATGAGCAAAATCCCAATTATCACAGGCGAGGATAATCACATTTTAAGAACAAAATCTGAAAAGGTTAGCTCTTTCAATTCTGACTTAAAAAAACTTGTAAAAAAGCTAAAAAAAGCACTGATCGAGCATAACGGACTTGGAATTGCAGCTCCACAAATCGGCATAAATGAAAGGGTAGTACTCATAACCTTAAACCACGGAAGCGACAGACCAATTATCCTTCCCATGATAAACCCCGAAATAGTTGAATTCAGCAATGAAAGCGAAGTCGCAGAAGAAGGATGCCTTAGCCTTCCCGGAATTTTCAAAGACGTTGAACGCGCAAAACACATAAAAATAAAATTCAAAGACATAGAAGGTACTTCACTTATGTTGAGCCTAAGCGACTTAAACGCACGCGAAGCCCAACACGAAGTTGACCACCTTGATGGAATCCTTTTCACTGACAGAGTAAACTCTAAAAAACTTAACAAAATATTATGAAAAAAGCCCTAATTTTCTTTGCTTTTCTCCTCTTAAGTACGCAAACAGTTTTTGCTGATTCTGCAAACCTAAACGGTGCTGGAGCAAACGCAACTTCTCTTAGTCCCGAACAAAACGAACACATTAAAATGGTAGATGAGCAACTCATTATGACAATTTACCCTTCTTCATTAGATGAAAACGGTTACACAGAGGGCTACACCGATACCGATGTTACTTATACTTTTACAAACACTTCTTCAGAGTCTCAAACAGTTACACTCGGCTTCCCCGAAAGGTGCCTGGATTATTGCTCAGAAGAATCGGATTTTTGGAGACTAGCTGATTTTAAGGCTTATATAAATGATGAAGAAGTAGACACAGATTACATCTACACAGAATATTCTTACGAAAATTTTTCTGACCATACAGATAGCTGGTATGTATATGAAACGGTTTTCGCGCCTAATGAAACTAAAAAAATCAGAAATACTTACAAATTTCAGCATTCAAACTATAAGGGGTCGAATAGGTGGTTCTACTATATTCTTGAAACCGGCTCTACCTGGCTTGGCCCAATAGAGAACCTGGATATATATATACGATTTTCTCCGGGTCTGAGTCTTTATAATATTAACTCTATCACTGGTCCTTCCGGTTATCTTATGAATCAAAGGGATAACCAAATTGAATGGCATATTACAAATCTCGAACCAACTGACAGCGACAATATTGAAATAGATTTTGATCCATTCACAGACGCAGATTTTATGTGCATAGTCGAACCCGAATATCACGAAGGATATCCTGCTTCTTCTTCACTTAAGGCGGAACCTGAAAATGATTTAATGTATTATCCCTGCCTTGTTGGCGATAACCAAATTGAAACCGCCTGGGTAGAAGGAGTTGATGGTCCGGGAATAGGCGAATGGATTCAGGTCCCGCTTGATCCCGCAAAAAACTATGATAAAGTACAAATTTTTAGTGGATACGGTGAAAGTGATGAATTATGGGATCAAAACAACAGAGTCAAGGATTTAAAAATCACTTTTTCAACAGGTTTTGAACAAACTGTGCACTTTATCGACAATTACGATTACGAAGTTTTCACGCTTGATGAAATAGTTGTAGCCCCTTTATGGGCAAAATTCGAAATACTTAATATTTATCCCGGCACAAAATTTGACGATACTGCAATCAGCGAAATAAAAGTTCTTGGAATCCTCCCCTCAGATGAGGAGACAAGCTTCCCGGACATAATTGGCCACAAATACGAAGAATCCATTAAATACTGCCGCGACAACAAAATTGTAAACGGATATAGCGACGGCACATTCAAGCCCGACAATCCCATAAACCGAGCAGAGTTCACAAAAATTATTATGGAAGCTACTTATCCGGATGAGTCTTATGGAGCAAACTGCTTCCCCGATGTAAAAGCTGACTGGTACGCAAAATATGTCTGCCACGCCAAGCTGCTTGGGCATATTCAGGGGTACCCGGACGGACATTTTCATCCAGAAGACCAAATTAATTATGTAGAAGCTTTAAAAATAATATTTAAAGGATTTGGCATGGACTGGGCTAATGATGATATCTTCCCCGCAGGTTTTGTAATTGAAAACTGGTATGACGAATATGTATATATGGCAGATAGCATGGGAGTTAGCTTAACAGGCATAGAAGTAGGCGACTATATTACCAGGGCTGAAATGACTGAAATGATCTACAGATTAAAGAAATTTATTGAAGAAGCTAACAAGGACGACTAGGGGAGCCTAATCTTTCTGAAACTGTAGAAATCATTGCACATTAAATATTTATTTGTACGTTTTTGCTGCCCCAATGTGGCATAAGGTTTTTCACCATAATCATGCCCGGGATATATTATTGTTTCATCAGGAAGAGTTTTTATTCGCTTGAGACTTTCATAAAGCTCCTTAACGTCACTACCCGGCAAATCCGCCCTTCCACAGGCATCAATAAAAAGAGTATCGCCGGTAAAAAGTTTTGGTATCCCATCATTGGCCTGTGTTTCATCAATAAAATAGCAAACCGAATCAATTGAATGACCAGGAGTGTATAAAACCTTAATTTTCACATCATCCAACAATATCTCATCATTATCATCAAGGCGATTCACTTTAATATCATCCTTAATATTTTTGTGGATATATATGGGAATTTTATATTCCTCAACCAAGCGCTCCACCCCTTCAGTATGATCAAAATGGCTATGGGTAATCAAAATCATTTTGGGTATCCATCCCTTTAAATTTATCTCGGCAATAAGCTGTTCACTATCACCCGGATCCACGATCGCAATACTTTTCCCCCCCTTACCATTATGCAAAAAATAAGTGAAATTTTTATCAAAACCCCTAATTGCAATTTGTTCCACCATGCAACCATTATCATTTTTTTATAATAAAAAATCAAATTTTTATGTATACTTACTACCAGTAATTTAACCCCCAATACCTATGAATCAATATCCGGATAAAGTTACTCCGCTCTCTTACCCCATTAACGATTTGCTGGCTAAACGCTGGAGCCCAATGGCTTTCTCTGACAAAGCCATTGAAAAGGAAAAAATTTCATCACTTTTTGAAGCCGCAAAATGGGCACCTTCTTCATTTAATGGCCAACCCTGGAAAATTATTTACGCAGAAAAAGAAAATAAGGAAGAATACGACCGCTTAGCCTCACTGCTCGTTGAAGGAAACGACTGGGCAAAAGACGCTTATTTATTACTACTTATCTGTGCCTCAAAAAACTTTGAATATAAAAACAAACCAAATAAACACCACCAGTACGATACCGGAGCAGCAATTGAAAACCTTTTTCTACAAGCGGTATCAATGGATTTAGTCGGCCACGAGATGGCAGGGTTCGATTCAGAAAAAGCATACAAGCTTTTAAATATCCCCGAGGAGGTATCTGTATTAGCCATGATGGCTATTGGTTACCCGGGTACTCCAAGTGACTTAAGCCGCGATCTCCAAGAAAGACAAAATGCAGAGCGTGAAAGAAAACCTATAGAAAAATTTGCTTTCAAAGGAAAATGGAAACAATAAAAAAAGAGGAGCAAATATTACTCCTCTTTTCATTCTAAAAATTTTGAATTACATCTCCACGTTTAATTGCATATCTTCCATATCTTCCATCATGCTTGGATCCATTGGAGCTTCCATATCTTCCATCATGCTTGGATCCATTGGAGCTTCCATATCTTCCATCATGCTTGGATCCATCGCACCTCCAAAAAGGAACATCATAGGATCAAACTCTTCAGCACCCTCAGGTACCTCAATCACAACATCCTTATTGTGATTCCATGAATACATAGAAAAATCAACTGTACCATTGGCACCATCTTTAACTTCAAGCTCAAGTACACCATCCATTCCTCTTGAAGTCATATCCGCAGTGGATACATAGAAAACACCACTTATTTCAATTGTTTCAAGCGCTTCCCTTAGTTCATTAATTTCAGATTCACTGGCATCTTCTCCTGTTGAAATCTTTGCAGATTCAACCAAAAAAGTAACAACTGCCTGTCTATCGAGAGTTACTTCATACTTATAAACTTCTTCACCTTTTACGTCCCCTATACCCGCATATTTTGCATTTTTAAAGAAGTCAGTACCTTTAACCAGTTGTTTTAGCTCCTTATTTTGAGGTGCAAGGACATTTTCTTCACTAAATGTTCCCTCGGGAATAGCCATTTTCCACCACTTTGCAAGATAAGGCTCATACATAGAAGTAGGGAATTGGCCTTCAAAATCAGTAATTTTCTCCACAATAAAATAAAGATATTCACCATCTAATCTTAGTTCCCCCATAAGCTCCTGCATTTCTCCATTATCCCAATTACCGGTACCATCAACCTTCATGGTTAATTTAGGTTTTGTAAGATCTGTATGGTCCAGTTCTCCCGAGAGATTAAACTTAAATTTAATATTCTCCGGGCTTTCTCCCTCGGGACCATCCAAATCGGCATCCATGCTAAATTCATATTCTGATGATTTTGTGTTTTCCACAGAATTAGAAATCGCCTCTTTGAGGACTTCTTTAGGTTCCTTATCCGGCCCGTCACCTTTTAGGCCAAGTGAACATCCATTCAGTCCAACCAAAACTACAAGCATCATTGCAATGCTCAAAATTTTGAATTTTTTCATATTTTATTATTAATAAATATTGCTTATGCAAGGTTATTGCAATTGCTTTTGCATGTCAAATTTCATAGTTTTCTTGCTTTTACAATCTGATTTATCCATGTCTTCCGGTAATAAATAAACTTTTCATCCTCAATTTTTAAAAAAGCTTCCTCCAGCGCATTTATTACATTTTGAGGGCGATGATAATAAGAATGAATTTTAATTAATTCCCTATTGCCAACATCAACATTTGGCGCTTTTCTTTGATTAATGTTATTCAGCACAAGCATTCCTTCGGTTTTCAAAACTCTGTAAGCCTCATTAAAACTTTCTCGTAAATTTTTTAAATGAACAATTAAAAAAGACATAAATACAATATCAAAAGAATCATCCTCAAATGGCAAAGCATCACTACTGCCCCTAACAGTTTTTATTGAGGGAAACTTCTTCTTATGAACCTCAAGCATCCCCTCAGATACATCCATACAAATTATTTCAGCATCTTTATTGAGTAATTTTGCCGTATCTCTACCTGTCCCACAACCAATATTTAAAATTTTCTTACCCCTGACATTCCCAAGCATTTGCAAAAATTCCCCATCATCAAAAGTATCCAGAAGCCCGGATTTTTTATCATAATTTGCACTATAAGCGTCATAACCAGCTTCAGAATCATATACACCTTTAGTCTTTTTCTTCGAGCCCATAAAATCAAATTTATTAATTATAAAAAATATTATATAATAATACTAAATCTAATCAAAGCTTATGGGAACAGGAAAAACTTATTCATTTAAAGAAATTGATTCAACCGCTGCCGCAACACGTGATCAGGCCTTTCAGGGAATTATCGACAGGATAGTAAGTGCAGGAGGCGAAATAATTGAAGATGAAGAAAGCCCTTTATACACAGATATTGGGGAACAGGAATTTGAAGTCGGATACGAGAGAACAATAAGATTCGCATTAAACAAAATGGATTTTTTATTGACGAGGAAAGTTGAAACCGCAAGATTATCCGGATCGGGAAGACAAAAAAACCTTGAAGACCTGGATTCACCAAGAATAACCATTAATTTAAAACGCAAAGAACAAACCTCAAACAATTGGCAGGTAGTAGATCTGGATGACTTAATCTAATTGCAGCTCAGGTCTATTTATATTTGAGATAATATTTGTTTTGCAATAAATTCCATTTGCTCTTCTTCCTCATCAGTATTATGGTCAAATCCAAATAAGTGAAGAATTCCATGAACAAGTAATAGTTTTATCTCGTCCTTCAAAGTGTGTTTATGAGTTTTAGCTTGAGACAAAGCAGTATCCACGGAAATAAAAATATCTCCCGCAATCACTTCGCCTTCCTCTTTTTTAAAATCCGTAACCTCAAGGTAGGCAAAGGCAATTACATCGGTCGGTTTATCATTTCCCCTATATTCTTTATTCAATTCCTGAATTCTGGCATCATCCACCAATACAATATCAATTAATCCATCCCGCCCCTCCAGATAGGATTCAACTTTATCCTCAATTACTTTATAAGCCCCAAAAATAATCTCCTCAAAAAATTTTTTGGGAATCTTTTGCGGAACTTCTTTTATCAATTCAAATTTCAACATATTATTTTAGCCAAAGATTAGAGTATATTTCCCATTCCTTTTCACTTATTTCCCAATAAGGATAAATAGATACACCACTAAAGCTCTTTTCATTACTTCTGATATTGTTTAGGCCTGCAATTACTCCGTTTAAACCCGTTTCAATATTTTCGATTCCGGGATCAAAGCCCTCTTTTTCGTCTTCATAAGCGGGTATACCAATAAAAACTTCAATATCATCAAAAAGTGAAGTAACACGAATAGTTTGTTCTTTTACAATCCATTCATAGAGATTTTTTGAGTTTATACCGGTATCATAGACCATAACCACAATTTGATCTGCATATTTAGCCACATTCCTATAATTAACTTCAGTATTGTAATTCCTATATTCATGAATATTTTCAGTCATCCACAAAAAAACAGAAGGAATAAATTCAGCCAATGCAACAGATATCTTCTTATCATCTTTCAGCCCTTCATCGGTTTTTCTAAGAACCTCAATAAAAGCCAGATCCTCATCCCAAACAGGCTCAATATCAAAGTGAATTCCATCAAAACCTGCAAGATCCGTAAAAATTTTAGTCTGCCTAACAATATTATCCTGAATCAGCTCATCTTCAAGATCAATCTCTGAACGAATTTGCCCCAGCCATGCCTGATATTCAATGTTTTCATTAAACTTCCTTGCGCTCTCCAAAAACTTGAATGCATATCTGTAAGTTGCATGGTGAACAGTCCCATCATTATTAAATGGCCCACAATGAACAAAGACAGTATTTATTCGGTTATCTTCAAGAGTTCTTACAAACTGCTGAATTTCCCCATCGGATTTTTGCTCGCCAACCCATTCATGGCCAACCCAAACAGCATTATGGCCGGAATTATAATAAGAGCCGGGCTGATCAGCCGAAATTCCAATAACAAAAATCCACACAATAATGCTAAAAATTATTATTAAACCCAGTGTTGTAATTTTCCAAAGGCTTGGCATTTTATTTTAGTTTTTTTAATATTTCATACACCACTATCCCATAACAAGTAGCAACATTCAAAGAATTTGCACGCCCATGCATGGGAACCTCAATAGCATTATCTATTTCTGCCATTAATTCATCCGAAATCCCCTCAACTTCATGGCCTAAAACAATGCAAACCGGAGCCTCATAATTAAACTTGTCATAAGGTTCGCTGCCATGCGCAATCTCAATCGCAACCACTTGCACGCCCTTTTCCTTAAGCTCCCGCACAACTTCAACTGCATCCTCCCTGTATTCAAAAGGAACCAATTCCTCCGCGCCCAATGCTGTTTTTGAAATTTCCTTTCTTGGAGGAGCGCCGGTAATCCCGCACAAATAAAGTTTTTCAATCATTGCGGCATCACTTGTCCGAAATATTGCCCCCACATTATACAAGCTTCGAACATTTTCCAATATCACATAAATCGGGTGCCTTTTGGCATTTGCCACATCTTCTATAGAAGGTTTTTTTGACTGAACTTCTTCAAAACTGAGTTTACGCATCTTGAGAATTAATAAACTTAAGAGTCTTATTTACCAGATCTTCCATTTCATTTAAAGAAATATTTTCATCAGGATAAAAATTTTCATTCTCAGATACAAGATTATTCATTTTGGCAAACAAAGTATATCGGGGATACCACCACATATGATCAATTCTGGAATCAACATCGCTAAAGCCGGACTCTTGTGAATATATTGCACTTTCACTACCCAGTTCATTCACCAATTCAAATCTATACTTGTTCTCAACTAATTTATTAGCTCCTAAAATCACTTTTAAGGCCTGGATTTTTGTGATGGGGGCATCTGGCATAAACGGACTATCCGGAAGGCTCATAAAGCCATTTATAATACCCAGCATTGTTGCTGTATTAATTGCCTCGTAATATTTATGATCACTTTTCACATCAGGATAAAGAATAATTTCAGGACTAAAACTTATATCGTCATAAGAAGACTGTGCCATAAAATCAAACATGCAAAAATCAATGTAGTCATAGCAACTTTGAAGCAATCCGGAATTTTTGGATTTTAGATCAAATTTATCAATAACATAAGATACAAATTTCCCCCGACTAACTTCATCCCCCGGATTTAAACCGGTTTCAGAGTAATATTTGGGATTTCCAATAGGTCTACCATTACCAAAAATCAAATAAACCCGGCCGGAATTAATTGCGCCTTCCTTATCACTATACCTTGCCCCAACAGCAAGATCCAAAAATCCATCATTATTAAAATCCAGAGTTTCCAGACTATAGCCAAACCAGTCATCAGCTTTTTCACCGCTGATAATTGAGTTAACAGCAAGTAGATTATCCCGATTGGTATATGCAATATAGGTATCACCTGAATCTTCACTTATTGGATATCCCACACCGGGAGCTCCAATTATTAAATCTGCCTTTAAATCTTTATTTATGTCGCTTAATAGTACTTTAGCCCCGGACTTTGCTTCGGTGCTTTCCCTTTGAATAATTTTTGGACGATGCGCAAGCGAATAAAGCTCTTCGCCTCCATAAAATATTGTAGTTTTCCCGGAGGCAGAGGTGGAAGAATAAGGAAAAGAACTCACAGCCAAATCCTCAATTCCATCTCCATCAATATCTCCAATATCAGTTGAAAACCCAAACCATTCATTATTTGAAGAGCCACTTATTGCAAAACTCGGAGACTTAATAATGGGGTCAGTATGTGCAAAATCCTTATAAATATATACTTTTCCGCTATCATTTAGTTCAGAGCCATCAGCTCTAAATGCTCCAATTGCAATTGATATATTGTTGTCAGAGGTAAGTATTCCCGAACTAATTGTTGAGCCAAATTTTTCCTTTTCATTTTGCCCATAAAAAGTTAAATCTGCGCTATTTTCTCTCAACACATATATATCACTGTATTTTTCAGAAAAACTTCCGTTAAAACCGTACACAACACCTGTTTTTCCAATACCGGGGGAGAGAGCATTGGGAGCTCCAACCAAAAGATCATCAATTGAATCATTATTAATATCCTTACTTAAAAGACTTAATCCAAAGGAATCGCCATGACTGTGGCCGACAAGTAAAAAATCAGGTTTATAAGAATTAAAATCAAACTTTTTCCTTTTCCACTCAGCTTTACCATAAACCGTATAAACCTTACCCGGCCTATAATCGGAATAATATGCATTATAAGCACCTATAGCTAAATCGTCGATCCCATCACCATTGTAATCACCGCTGGTAATTGATGTTCCAAGTTGATCCCCGCTAAAGGCCCCAAAAAATTCCAAATCCGGGTCTTCAGCAAAATAACCGGTTCCTGATCCAAAATAGACAGATACTTTACCTGCCCAATCTTTCATATCCGGAGTATAAAAGGGTGAGCCTATGATTAAGTCATTTATGCCATCGTCATTTAAATCTCCCTTACTTAAACTTGCACCAAATTGCTCGCCGGGAGAGTTTGTGGATAAAGTTTTAATTCCTTTATAGGTGGAAACATTTGATTCATAAATAGTTTCACCAGCTATGGCCAGGTTAGGTATTAATATAAATATAACAAAAAAAATATATAATCGTTTCATTTTCATAGTAATAGTAACAGTATAGGTTTCATTCCTAATTATCCGCATTAGGGAAAACAATGTAAAGCTTATTATCGAGTTAGACAACAATACGCCCGCGTGACTAGACTTCAGTAGACATTTCATACTAGAATGTCGACTGGACATTAATAAAAATCCATGAAAGATGTCGACTATACATTGACCAGGAAAGACGCTAGTAAACTGCTAAAAGTGTCGGTGAGGACAGTAGACAGATATATTAAGTCAGGGCAGTTGTCTGCTCTTCAGGAGGATAGAAATGTGCTCCTTAGTAAGGATGAAGTTAAAGATTTTAAAAAGCGAAAGGGTAAAATTAGGCCTTCCCCTAAAGGAAAAAAGGAGGTGTGTCCAGTGGACAAAAAGGTGATGTCGAGTCGACAAAAGGGTGTCTACTCAGATGAGGTTAGTGCTGCAGTAAGGCAAGATCGGGTAGACATTGTAATTCCGGGTGAGGACCTGGAGGAGGAGCAATCAACGCACAAAAAAATATTTTTCGAGCAGGTTGCAGGCCTTGAATTAAAGGAGAAGATAGAAAAGACCTTAGCTCAAAAATTTAAAGAATGTCCACTCGACACTAAGAAAGGTGAACGCGAAAAATTATGTCCAGTGGACAGTAAAATGTCTACTGGTTTAGGGGTATCTGAAAAAGAAAAAGTGGAGATAGAGGGTTTGTCC
>WJKE01000067.1 GCA_014729275.1 Candidatus Peregrinibacteria bacterium
CCTTCATACAAAGCTTCCTGCAAATCTCCAGGACTCGCTCCATTTTCTTCACTCATATTTAAAAGCCCCAAAAAACCTTTTGCAAAATCCTCATGAGTATCATGCAAAAGTGTTGCCAGCAAAATTTCCTCATCCAAAAAATGAATCTTATCAATCAAAGATTCAAAAGAAGCCCCAAACACATGAGAAATATAATCCTTTTTTATCTTCTCGCCCTCAATTTCATAGTACTCAAACTTCCTTTTAGCACCAAAATGAACAAAAAACGCAAAATAAGCCGCCTTACGCACTCTATCCTGCCAACCGTCATAAAATCTGGAACACTTATTAAAAAACCCTATCTCCCCCTCTATTTTCGCAATCTCAACATTAAGTTGAAAATTATAGACATCAAAAGCCTTTGCAAAAATATTCACAGCCTCTTCCGACTCAAAAAACAATCCCTCCGTTAAATCAAGATCATCTAAAATATTTCCAAAAATTGTAATTACTTCATCCAAAATCATGCCCTCATCCGACCCAATATCAACATGACTATTGTAAAATAATTCCCGTAACAAAGTTTTTCCCCTGGAATCAATAAATTCATGTTCTTCAGTTGGAATTTCTATCACACCGGAAATAGGATCAAAACCTTCAAATCCACCAAACAATGACGAAGGCAATCTTGAACTAACTTCATCAAACTCACTTTGAACAATATCTCCTTCATCAAGATATAAATCTTCCCCATCAATCCCCATTTTTGGTTTATTGTATTTTGTCATATTATTTAAAACAGTATTATAAAATACAACAATCCAAAAAATCCGACAAGTGAAAAAATAAATTATTTAACCACGAAGACTTTCTATGGCTTTTATTCTATCCTCTGATTTAAAAATATAACTTCCCGAAACCAAAATATTAGCACCGGCCTCAGTAGCAATTTTTGATGTTTCAGCATTAATTCCCCCATCAATTTCTATATCAATTTCCGGCCATTTAGCTCTTAGTTCTCTCACTTTTGGCATCATATCCTCCATAAATTTTTGACCACCAAACCCGGGCTCAACAGTCATAACAAGCACTCCTTTCACCAAAGGAAGAACATGCTCAATTTCAGATAGCGGTGTACCTGGTTTTAAACAAATACAAGGATCTGCTCCCCCATTCTTTATCATTTTCAACACTTTCTCAACATCATCACATGCCTCTATATGAACCGTAATTCGATCAGAACCCGCTTTCAAAAAATCCTCAATATATTTTTCAGGATTCTCAATCATCAAATGCACATCAAGTGGATGCGAGCTCTTAATATATTTCACAACCGGAGCACCAATAGTAAGATTCGGCACAAAATGCCCGTCCATTACATCCACATGAATTAAATCAACATACTTATCAATCGAAGCTATCTCCTCATTTAGCTTTCCAAAATCAGCGGACAATATTGAAGGTGCAATTTTTATTTTCATCCGTCAATTTTTTTAACTCTTCTTACATGTCTATCCTCTTTTTCTTCAAAATTTGTATGAAGAAAAGTATCGGTAATTTCTTTCATTTCATCCAAATTAGAAAGTCTTGCTCCCAGAGCCAGGATATTTGCATTATTATGACGTCTTCCCATTTCAGCCATATCTTTGCTTACTGCATTTACAGTTCTAATACCCTTATATTTATTAGCAGTCATTGCCACTCCTATACCTGTTCCACAAATTAAAATGCCCCTGGCTCCTTCACGTTCTAGAACTTTTTCACTAACTTCTCTGGCAATATCCGGATAATCCGCTGGGGCTTCAGAAAAAACACCTAAATCAGTAACAGCATATCCTTCAGCTTCTAAATGCGACCTTAAACCCTCTTTAACCTTAAAACCTGCATGATCACTTCCCATATAAATGACCTGTTTTTCTTTTTCTCCAATCATAATTTTATTTTAATAAATACAATCAGTAACAGATTTACCTGAATATACACACTTAATAATTTTTGCCAAAAGTGGTGCAACAGATAAAACTTTTAAATTTTCAAATTTTTTTTCTTGCGGGATAGGGATGGTGTTTGTAACTATAACCTCTTTAAATCCCGCTGTAGAAAGCCGCTCCCTAGCTGGACCGGAAAACACCGGATGAGTTGCAGCTAAATATATTTCGTCCCTGGCCCCCATATCTTTAAGCGCCTTATAAGCGGCTGTAACACTACCCGCAGTATCAACCATATCGTCAAAAATTACGCAGGCCTTTCCCTCAACCTCTCCAACAACATGCGTTACTTCAGCCTCATGATGTTGAGGTCGGGTTTTATGAATAATTGCAAGATTCGCCCCTACCATGTCAGCAAGCTTTTTAGCATCCTTCGCCCCTCCGGCATCCGGAGAAACTACTACAAAGTCTTCTAATTTCTTCTCTTTAAAATAATCTGCAAAAAGTCTATTGGTATTTACATTATCAACGGGAAAATCAAAAAATCCCTGAGCCTGATCACTATGAAGTTTCATTGCAATAACATGATCCGCACCAGCGGTAGAAATCAAATCCGCCACCAATCTCGCAGAAATCGGCTCACGAGGAGTTGCCACCCTATCTTGTCTGGAATAAGCATAATGAGGCATCACCACATGAATATTACCTGCAAAAGAGCGTTTTAAAGAATCCAGCATAACAAAAAGCTCCATCAAATCCTCATTCACGTTAGAAGAAGCAGTCTGCACAATAAAAACATCATCAGCACGCACTGTTATTTTAGGCTTAGCGTAAACCTCCCCACAAGCAAAGCGTTTCACTTCCATTTCTGAAACTTGAATTTCAAGATTCTCAGCAATTTCCTTAGCCAATTCCGGATGAGAAGAACCTGAGAATAGTTTTAAAGCTCTTTCCTTCATAACTTAATTATATCACATTTTCGCATATTCCTTCAATCTATGGATTAAAGAATCCGTATCTAAATTATTTCTTCTATAAAGCTCTTCAATTTCAATCGCTTCCCCAAATTTATCCTCCATACCAATTCTAAATAATCTACCGGGATAAACTTCACTCAAAACTTCGCTAACTCTACTTCCAAGTCCACCAATCACATTATGATCTTCAATGGAAACGCAAATTTTACACTTCTTTGCAGATTCAATAATTTGTTCCTTATCCAAAGGTTTTATTGATGAAAGATTAACAATGCGAACACTCACTCCTTCTTTCTCAAGAGCCTCAGAAGCCTCTATTGCTCTATGAAGTAAAGGCCCCATTGTAAAAACACATATATCCTTGCCATCACGAATTACATGAGATTTTCCAAATTCAAAATCTACCTTCCCCTCAAACACATTACTATATTTCCCTATTGGCAAACGAATATAAACCGGACCAAATTTTTGCAAACTTGCGGACAAAATTGCTTCTGTCTCTCTATAATCAGCCGGACACACTACTGCCATGTTGGGCAAAGAAGCCATTAAAGAAATATCTTCCAAAATCTGATAACCCGGCCCCAATTTAGCTGCAGTTAAACCGC
>WJKE01000068.1 GCA_014729275.1 Candidatus Peregrinibacteria bacterium
GTCACAGGTATGAAATGTGCAGAAGTGTGCATGCAGAGCAAAATGCAATAATTAATGCGGCTCGGGCCGGAACATCGCTTCTTGGAGGGGATATGTATATTTATGGAAAAGTTTATGCCAAGGATGAAGCGATAGATGCGTTTCCGTGTTTTATCTGTAAAAAAATGCTTATAAATTGCGGTTTAAAACGTGTTATTTGTTCGCTTAAAGAAGGTGGATTTAAGATTTTTATGGTTGAAGACTGGGTAAATGATTGGCGCGAGCACGATATTATTGATGATAAGTTTCAGTATGGGGTAAAGAGTTATAAATAGCTGCCTGAAAAATTTTTCATATATGATTTTTGGCTTACAGTAAACTAATATAGATTTGTGCTTTAAAACATGGTTTAATATAAGTGTTAAATCGTGTATCCTAAAAAGCCAAAAATTGAAGGTATTGATAATTTTTTGGAGTTTTAGATGGCTGCCTGTTGACGCTTTGCTTCTTTTATGTTGTAATTTCTTTAGCTGGACGTGCTTTGTGTTTATAAAATTTAACAAAAATAAAATGGAATCTAATAAAAAAATCTCTATTTTGTTTTCACTGCTATTGTTACTGCTTTCGGCAGTTTTTATCGGATTTAAGGGGTTTGAAACTGAAGCTCTAAAATCTTCGGTTTTGAGTTTTGTAAAGGGTGATAAAGATACTTATAATAATTCTTGGAATGGTCGTAGTGAAGACGAAGAAGGCGTTGTTGATGATATAGAGTTGGAAGAAGATGAGGACGAGAATGTGGCTGATGATGAAGAAGAAAATGATGTGGATGATGAAGATGAAGAAGATGATGATGTGGATGAAGATGAGAATGAAGAACGTGTTAAAAAGGAAAAGAAACCAAAACATTACGTTAGAGATTCAAAGATTGCTGAAAGATTAGGAGTTGAGTTGGAGCTTAATGAAAATGCTGAAGTGGATTTTAGTGACTTGCTTAGAAATCATAAACATTATAATGCGATTGAGTATTTAGTTAAGTTGGATGTTGCGGATATAAATTTAGGAACTACAATTCTTCCTCCAGATATTATAGAGGGTGCGTGGTATCTACCATATGTAGTATTTGCAATTGATAACAGCCTTGTAGATTTAGATGAGGATGGTAATTTTAATCCTGATGAACTTCTTGATAGGGCAACAGGATCTGAGATAGTTTATAGGTTTTTTCAGCTAATTGCTCCTGAGGAAGAGGTTTCTGAGGAGGAAGTGATTCTTGAAGAAGAATCAGAGATTGAAGAGGAGCCAGAAATTGAAGAGGAATCACAGTTTGAGGAGGATTCTGAAGTTGAAGAGTAGCCAATTGAGTAAATCCGGGAGGGGGGTGAGGCTTAGATATATTTTAAAGCTTAAAGCTAATAAGCTGAGGAATAGCCCCAATAGCGAGATAATTATTGGAAAAGTTTTTGTTCCTGATTTTGAAGGATTCAAGATTATGTGATAATTTCTTCATATAATAAATTTTATATGCCATTTATTGCGGATTTACATATTCATTCAAAGTATTCTAGGGCTTGCAGTAAAAACCTTGATCTTCCTCATATAGATGCATGGTGTCAAATTAAGGGTATTGATTTGGTTGCGACTGCGGATTTTACTTATCCGGCCTGGTTTAAGGAATTAAATGAACAGCTTGAGGAAGTTGATATAGGTGTTTATAAACTTAAAGATGAATTTCGATCGATTGCACAGGTTTTTATTCCCGAGTCTTGCAAAAGGGATGTTCGCTTTATTTTAAGTACTGAAATTAGCCTTATTTACAAGAAGGGTGATAAATGCAGAAAAATTCATTTGGTGATTTTGGCTCCTAATTTAGAGGTTGTTGCGAAAATTAACCGGGAGCTTGATAAGCGGGGGAATATTCGATCTGATGGTCGCCCTATTTTGGGAATGGACAGTAAAATTTTGCTTGAACTTTTGCTGTCGATTTCACCGGATATTCAGGTTATTCCGGCTCATGTCTGGACTCCGCATTTTTCAATATTTGGTTCTAAATCGGGCTTTGATTCTGTGGAGGAATGTTTTGAGGAATTGAGTGATCATATATGTGCTCTTGAAACAGGTCTTTCTTCTGATCCGCCGATGAATTGGCAGTTAAGCCGAAATGATAAATATGTTTTGGTTTCGAGTTCTGATGCTCATTCACTTGTAAAGCTTGGCAGGGAGGCAACGGTTTTTGACACTGATAAAAATTATCCTTCAATTTTGAAGGCTTTACGACATGAGCATGAAAAAGTTTTGGGTACGATTGAGTTTTTTCCGGAGGAAGGAAAGTATCATGCGGATGGTCTTAGAAATGAGAATTTGTGTTTGGATCCGGAACAGACCAAAAAGTATAATATGAAATCTCCGAAGACCGGCAAGGCTATTACTGTGGGAGTGCTGCATAGAGTGAGTGATCTTGCGGATAGAAAATTGGGTGCAAGACCTAAGGCAGCTAAAGATTATTGGAGTATAATTCCTCTTACAGAGGTTTTATCTGAAATAGTTGGGGTTGGGCCTTCAAGTAAAACTGTTCAAAGAAAATATTTTGAACTGATTGAAGCTCTTGGTTCGGAATTTTATATTTTGAAGGATGCACCTATTGAGGATATTGAGAAGGTTGATGAAGTTTTGGCTGAAGCTATAGGTAAAATGCGAAAGGGGGAGGTGTTTGTTAAGCCCGGTTATGACGGAGAATTTGGAGTAATAAAAGTTTTTGGGGGTGACGAGAATTTTTCGAAAAATCAGTTAAAAATGTTTTAGATGAAATTGAATGCTGAGCAGCAGGAAGCGTTAACGCATTTGGATGGCCCTGTTAGGATTATTGCGGGTGCCGGAACCGGCAAAACATTTACGCTTATTCATAGAGTTGATGCTTTGGTGAAAAGCGGTAAAGTCAGGGAGGGGAAAATTTTGCTTCTGACTTTTACAAATAAGGCAGCAAATGAATTAAGTGAAAGGCTTGTAAAAATGGGACATAAGGGAATTAAAGCCATGACTTTTCATAGTCTGGCGGCGCGTCTTCTTAAAAAATATTGGTGTGAAGATTTTGAAATTTTGGATGAGAAAAGTCGTGAGGAAATTATTAAAAATTTGATGGATAAATTTGAATTAGTTCGATCTAAAAAATTGATCAAGCGTCCCGAAAATAATCCTCTTCTTTATAAAAAATATACAGATGTACTGAAAGAGAGGAATGCTTTGGATTTTTCTTTACTTATGCCTTCACTTCTTGAGTTTTGGGAGGAAAATCCTACAATACTTGAAAAGTGTCAAAGGCTTTTTGATTATGTTTTAGTGGATGAATATCAGGATGTTAATGACGTACAGATTGGAATTTTAAAAAAATTGACTGAGCTACATTCAAATATCTGTGTAGTAGGTGACTCCGATCAAACTATTTATTCATGGCGAGGCGCTGATGCTTCTACTTTGTGTGATTTTGCTGCAGAGTTTAACTGTGTCAGAACAATAATTTTGAACAAGAATTATCGAAATCCACCCCACATACTTAGTGCTGCAAATTGTCTTATTGAGAATAACTCGAATAGATTTGAGAAGGCGCTTAAAGCTACTGTCTCAAATTCTGAGAAGATTAATTATTGGAGCTTGAGTGATGAATATGAACAGGAGGAGGCAATAAGTTTTTGTCTGGAGAATTATTTTGGAGCAATTTCATCTATGCACGATGCGCATGATTTGGATCATAAATCAAAAGGGAGGGGATTTATGGATTTGGCAATTCTGTATAGATCTCAGCTGGAAGGCAGAATTATTGCGGAATTACTGGCTAAAAAAGGATATCCTTACCAAATTTCCAATAATGAATATTTTTGGAATAAGAAGGAGGTTAGGGGATTTATGGCTGAATTATCTGTATTGAGGAATTATAAATTTGTACGCGATCAAAAATTTAGTTCGTGGTTGGGTGAAAGAATTGATGATTTTGTTAAAGCAGGAAAATTTAGTGGTACTCAAATTTCAAGGCTGAATCAACTGGTGATTTATGCAATTGCATATGATTCTTTATCTTTAAAAGAAGCTTTGCTTCAATTTATTGTTGAATATGAAATTGTAGAGGACCAAGATAATTTGATTTTTGATAATAAAATAAATTTATTAACTTTACATGCTGCAAAGGGATTGGAATTTCCAATAGTTATGATAATTGGTTTGGAGGAAGGGGCATTGCCTTCAAAAAAATCAATTAATGATGAATATATGCTTGAAGAAGAGCGAAGATTAATGTTTGTTGGTATGACACGGGCGACGGAGGAGTTACATTTGTTTAGCAGATCAAAATTTAGGTCTGAGAAAAAAGATCAATCAAGGTTTATTTCTGAAATACCTTTAGATTTTATTGAATATAAGTCACTTCCATCGCAAAGGATGGATCGTTTGAAAAGAAAAAGTGCAAAGAGGGCCCAAATTAAAATGTTTTAGATTATGTTTTTTTCTTTTTAAGTTTTCTTCCAAAAATTAGGGCATTATTGCCGTGGTTATTACGTCAAATAGAAATTTTTATCAGTCCTTTAAAGAAAGATACCATTTATATAAAGGTCTTGTGAATCTAATTGATCCTGATTTTGTATTTAAAGTGTTTTCCAAAATTTCCTGGTAGAAGCGGAGTCTCTTTTTTAAAGTTCTTTTTTCGTTTTTAAAGGGGGTCAGCGCCCTGTCTATTGATTTAAAAAAATCTATAATGAATTCTGAAAAATATTCAGGCGATGTTATAAAAAAATGATTTTCGCTATTCCCCTGCTCTATAAGCTCTTGAATAAGAGGAGAAACAAATGTCTTTGAATTTTTGATTAAGGCAGCTCTATGTAATGTTGGAATAATTTTGTTGAATTTTTTGAGTGCGTTTAATCGTGGGTGTTTGAGGATTTTTTCAATATTTTCGATATGATGTGAGCTTTGCTCTTTGGCAATAGCTTCAAGTAGTTCTTCTTTGGAACTGAAATGGTGGTAGAATCCCCCTTTGGAGAGCCCCGTAGCTTTTATGATTTGGTTTAGCGAGGTTTGGGCGAATCCATTTTTTTCAAATAATTCCAATGCTTCTTCTATAATATCTGTTTTAGTTTCATTGCCTTTGCTGGTTTTTGTCATTTGTAATTTTGTTACAGACTAGTAGTCGGTTTGAATATATTGTTTGGCAATTAATGTGTCAATAATGTAATATTCTATCTTAAAAATTAATTTATCCCCTATGCCATTAGATTATGCTTCGCTATCGAATGAATTGAGTCCTGCTGAGGTTAAAGATATTTGTGAGGAGGTTGCTTCGAGGCAACATGGAATGGATACAACTTTAAGTGAGTTTGCGACCAGTTCGGACCAGGCTTATAAAAATGGTGCTTATACTTCTGATACTAATGAAGATCCGTTTAATGAGGATCAGTTTGCTTTTGATTCGCATAAAATAGTTTTTTCAAAGGCTGCAAGACTTTTGATGGAGAAAACTCAATCGGTTGTTAGGCCTAATAAAGATCAGGCTTTTGGAAATTTGACCACTCGTGGTATGCATGTGTTTACTGTGGCGTCTAATGCGAGGAAAATTGCTTTGAGCCTTGGTGCTAATACCTTTTTGGCTGAAGCAATTGCAAGAGCTCATGATTTAGGACATCCTCCCTTTGGTCACGTGGGTGAAGCATATTTAACCCGGGCAATTTATGAATTTGGCCAAGAATATCTGAATATTATCGGTGCGTTTAAGCACAATATTCAGGGGGTTCATACCGTGGATAGAGTTACAATGCGACGGGGGGAGATTATGGGTGGCCTTAATTTAACTGATCAGGTTAGACATGGAATTGCTTCTCATGATGGAGAAATGGATAAAACTAAATCTATCCCCAATCGAAAAATTTTTCCTGAAAATTTAAATAAAGATTTGCAGGATTATTTTGATCGAATTATTAAGGCTTCCGCATATATTGATTTTAATCCTGATATTAGGGATGATGAAGAATTGGTTAAGGAATATAGGGATAAGGTTTGTGGAGCTTTAAAAACCGTAATTATAGCGCCTGCGACTCTTGAGGCTTGTATTGTATTTATGTCGGATGTTCTTACTTATTGTCCTGAGGATTATGAGGATATGGTTAAACTTGGTATTGCCGATAGAAATCAGCTTCCAACTGATGTCGCTAAAAAATTGGGCACAAATGGAACTGAAATGATGGACAGGCTTTTAAAGGACCTAATTATCCATAGTTATGGTAAGGATGGAGTTTTTTACAGTAAAGAAGTTGGCGAGCTTTTGAACAAGTTTAAGCGTGAATTTTTGTATCCCAGATATTATAGAATTAATCAATGGATTTATAGTTTGGCCGGTCATCCGAGTATGAAGCCTTTTACGTCGGCACATACAATACGAGAAAGGATGAATTATTTGTTTAGATCTTTTTATACGGCTTTGGATGATAAAAACAAACATGCGTCCAACCCTATTGTAAGCGAGTTTTTATCTGATAGGGATCTGCATGCATATCTTAATTCTATGCCGGATGATGGTTATCATGATATTCGAGCTGTGATAGATTATGTATCGGGATGCACTGATGGGTATTTCCTAAATTTATCAGAAGATACTTTATAAATTTATGGGCAAGAAAAAACGCAACTTTAAAAAGAAGCTTAATAAGTATGATAATTTGAGTAAGCCCCAAGCTGAATTTGATTTTCATGATCGGGGAATTTTGATAATGGGTGAAGTTGAAGCTTTGGCGAATGAATTTTTGGATGAATGTATGCGGCGCGGATTAACAAAGGTGCTTTTTATTACGGGCAAAGGATTACATTCTCGAAATGGAATGCCTGTTATAAAGCCGCATTTGCGCAAATTTTTAAATTCTTTGCCCTATGTTGTGCGTGTTTATGAAGGGCGGTTTGATCGGGGCGGAACCGGAACACTTGAAGTAATTTTATCTTCTAACTAAAGCTCTTCTTGAAGAAGATGTTATTTGTTCAACAGGGTCATAAGCGTAAACCACAACTTCGTGCGCACCTGCGGGTAGCTGTTCCGGTATCTTTATGTACGCTGTACCCTGTGATGCATCTGAAAGGATCACAGATGAGAATACAATTGATTTCCAGCTTACATATACAATTGCTCCGGGTCTTGTTTTTACGTTGATTGCAAGGTTCGCGGTTTCGCCTTCCTCTTCATTGTATGCGTCATTGTAGATTTCAGCTGCGAAAGCTGTGTTCACTGTTTTTTCGCTGAGTCTGAAAATTTTGTCCACCATGTTTGAAACTCTTAGACGACGGCAGTCAACCAAATCCCATGAATTGTAGAATGAGATGATATTGTTGTAGCCGGTGCTTTGCTCCCACATCCGCATTGTTGTTTTTACAAGTGAGCTTAACACAAAATTGTCACATTTTATGTTTAGGTCAAAGTTTTGCGTACTGTGGTTGAAGTCGATATTGAGGATGCTTGCGTGGCTGTAGTCGTATGCGATTAAGTTAGTGCGAGCCTCGCTAAGTACTGAAACTTCCGTAACTTCAATTTCAGGTGCTTCGAAGGTTTTTTCAGCATTGACCTCAAACATCACGGCTTCGCTAACGAGTTCTTCAATATCTTCACCATCTTCATCAAAAGTTTGTTCTTCAGGACTCCAGATTACAAAACCATAGTATTCGTTGTCCTCGAGCGGAAAATCTGGAGTGATCTCTTCCATGTAGTTTTCACCTATTTGTGCTGTTCCAATTTCAATTAGATCTTCTTCATCAAATTCAATTGTGCCGTTTAGGTTCTCAACATCATCTTTGGCAATGGTCATTATCTTTACTTCAAGCCCTGCAGGACCTCCGATTCGTATTGAAGGAAGCGGCCCTACAATTTTACCATCAAGGTTCGCGATGAATGGCTCGGTTGGGATTTCGTTGAACTCCTGAAGAGAATATCCTAAAAAGTATTCCTGAGAGTTTGAAAAATTGTCTCTATCGTTGTTGTCCGCAAAAAGCGGCAGATCTTCGGATAAGATTAGTATATCTGAAACTCCGTCTCCATCCAGGTCGGATGTTTCGTTGAATTCGATTAGGCTTACTCCATCTTCTTCAGCTTGTTTTCGGAGCGCTGTTAATTGGTCTGAGGTGAGGGAAGGAGTGAAAACCAATTCTGTATTTGAAAGATCTGTGATTTCGATTGATTGTTCCGGCGACACATCTACGGTTGTTCCTGTTGAAAGTGAGTTATATACAGTTGTTTCGATTTGTTCAGATACACTTGATGAAGTTTCTGTGAAACTGGTTTCAATCAATGAATCTAAATTTTCTGCAAATTCGCTTTTTGGTGCCGGAGCCGGCTCTGTTTCGGGTTCATATGTTTGAACTACTGATTTAATTGTTGAAGTTGTCGTGCCGGGCGCAGGAGCTGGTGCTGGAGTACTTGGAGTTGGTGTAATTGTTGCAGGGATTCCGTATGAGAAAGTATATGAACTTGTTTCAGCTTTTTCTTCAACCAAAGGTGGGCCAACAACCGGTGTTTCTGTTGTTTCTGTAGTAGTTTCGGGCGGAGTGTATTCCGGTTGAACGGTTGAGGTTGGTTCTTCCGAATCCGCTTCGCTTGTTACGGTTGATTCAGATGTTGTGCTGGTGCTTGTGCTTCCACCTGAGGTTCCGCCCGTTGGAGCTCCTCCACTGGCTAGAACATTTATATCAACTGAGCTATAGTCGTCTTCAAGTATGTTTCCGTTGTTTGGTTTTGAATCCGGGTCTAATTGATTAACTGCAATTACTTCGGATTCCGCGCTTATTGTTTGGCCTGCTTTGCCTGTTGGTATAGAGGCAGATACATCCAGGGTTAGAGTTGCTCCCTGCGCAACGGTTCCAACATCCCAAACACCGCTTTCAGAATTATATGTTCCCTGAGTGGCGGAGTATGTTCCGTATGAAAGCCCTCCGGGTATATTAAAATCAACTTGCACATTAGCTGCATCGATTTCTTCATCGTTGGTGAGTGAAATTGTATAAAGGATTGTATCCCCTTCGTTTGGATTTGAGGGCAAAACAGAGCTATCAAGAGATAAATCCGAACTTCTTAATTTCCATACTTCTGCTCCGTTAGGAATATTTGCAACTCCGGTATACACTTTATTATTATATAATATAACTCCTCCGGCAGTATGCCTATAACTTGAACCTCCACCAAAGCCATCGTTATTAATTTGTTCCCAGGAATTTCCATCATATTTCCAAATTTCTGTACCGCTAGTTTGATTAAATGTTCCTACGATTAAATAATTATTATAGTCGACACCAAAATAAGTAATGATATTATTAGTGTCACCATCAAAACCAAATGAACTTATTGGGGTCCAGGTTGTTCCTCCATCATATCTATAAATTCTTGCTCCTAAAGTATCATTTCTTGCACCAGCGTAAAGTTTATTATTAAAACTAAATAGTAATGCGCTGGAATTGTTTATCTCTCCAAAAGCATCTATATTAACCTGACTTAATGTAGTACCGTCATATTCCCAAATTTCTACTCCGGTTGTATTGTTTTTAAGGGAAAAATAAATTTTTCCCTCGTTTATTTCACTATCTCTAATAGCAGTATTATTTACATCTCCAAAATAGTCGGGTCCAAATTGTGTCCAGGTTGAGCCGTTATATTTCCAAACAGATGATGGAACACCTCCATGTGGTGGAAGTGGTTCAACTGAAGCATATAGTTCATTGTTATATACATCCAAATCTCTTATAAGGCTATTATTTGCATTTCCAAAACCGTCTGTACTTACTTTAGTCCAGGATGTTCCTCCATTATAACGCCATACTTCACCTCCTGTAGTAAGCGGATCATCGTAAGTGCCGGCATAAAGTTCTCCATTATAAATTGCGAGGGCTGATATCCAAATATTATTTGCATCACCAAAACCATTGGTATTTATTTGTGTCCATGTAGTTCCATCATACTGCCAAACTTCAGCACCCGGTGAATTATCGTGTGTTCCAAGTATTAATTTGCCATTATAAACGATACTTGAAACGATTTCTTCATTTTTACCAATTTCATCAAATCCGTTTTGTGAGACCTGAATCCAATCGCCGTCAGTGTTTATGGGTATTATGGATAAATTTTCCTGATCGTCTTCATCTTCATCATCGTTGTTAGGAGTTGAATTAAAATCGTATTGGTCGCTGGCAGTAACTTCTGCCTTGTTAGTTATTGTTGTTACAGCTGTGTTTGCATCTACAGTTGCGGTGATTTCTAGAGTTGCGGATGAGCCGGATGCAATTGTTCCAACTGTCCAAACTCCGGTACCGCTAACGTATGAGCCTTGGCTAGGGGAGTCTGAGGAATATGTTACGCCGGTTGGCCAGGTGTCTGTGATTGTAACGTTTGTGGCATCGTCCGGTCCTTCGTTTGTGACTGTAATTGTGTATGTGATTGTGTCGCCTTCGTTTGGGGCGGAATTGCTTATGGTTTGCGTGAGAGAAAGGTCGCTTTCGCGGAGGCGCCAGATTTCAGCTCCATCTATATAATTCCATCCTCCAATATATAGTTCATTATTGAAATTTGCAGCACTTCTTGCATCAAGATTATTTGTATTCCCAAAGCCGCCGGTGTTTATACTGCTCCAAGTTGTACCAGCCCCACTGTAAGCCCATACGCTGCTTCCGGTATTATTGTTGCCAACACCCGAAATTATTACATCATTAAAAACAAAAGGCCTGGTTGTAATATTATCTGCATCTCCAAAACCATCTGTATTTATTTGTGTCCAAGTAGTACCGTCGTAAAGCCAAATTTCTCCTCCTGTTGTTGTGTTTACGGTTCCAATATATAAATTATCATTATGGGAAAGTACATTTCTGCAATCTACATTTTTACTATCTCCAAAACCATCTGTATTTATTTGGGTCCAGTTTGTTCCACTGATATATTTCCATATTTCTAGTCCGGTATTGCTATTTTTTACGCACACTAATAAATCATTATTGTGAGTGAATAATTCTGTGGGTATAGTGTTGTTTGTGGGGTCGTCAAATCCGGTTGTATTGATTTGAACAAAGTCATTGCCGTCAAGTTTATATATTTTTGCTCCGTCAGGATGCTTTTGTGCTGAAAATAAATCTCCATTAAGTGAAACCAGTTGAGACCAGGATTCATCTGAGGACGAACCAATAACTGTTGTGGGGAATTGGGTGAAGGATGATCCGTCATATTTCCAAATTTCAGAACCACTGACAGTATTGTAGGTTGAAAAGTATAGTTCGTTATCATGAATTATTGCTTCATCAAAAATACTATCATTATTGTCATCTCCAAAACCGTTTGTATTCACTTGGGTCCAAGTACTTCCGTCATATTCCCAAACCTGTGCACCTGTTGGTTCGTTATATGCTCCTGTAGTTGCATATAATTTATTGTTGAAGTTAGTTAGTGATGTGATTCTGTGAACATTTGTAGATCCAAAGCCGGCAGTGCTTACTTGCTCGAAATAGCCGACGATGTTTACTACTGAAATATCCACTGTTTCTTGATCGTCTTCATCTTCATTGTCGTTATTTGGGGTGGAATCCGGATCGAATTGGTCAGAAGCAGTAACTTCAGCTTTGTTGGATATTGTTTGAGTTGCGGTGTTTGTGTCAACATCTGCAACTATTTGAAGAGTCGCACTGTTGCCGCTGTTTACTGTGCCGACTGTCCAAACACCTGTGCCGCTCACGTATGTTCCCTGGCTTGGGGTGTCTGAAGAGTAGGTGAGCCCTGTTGGTAGAAGGTCTGTGATCGTCACATTTGTGGCGTGGTCGGATCCGTTGTTTGTAAGTGTGAGAGTGATTGTAATGCTATCTTCTTCCTGTGGTGTGGAATCGCTTACTGATTGAGTTAATTCAAGGTCGCTTTTTTTGAGACGCCAGACTTCTGTGCCGGTACTTGCATTTCCAGTTCCTGCATATAATTGCTCATCATAAGTAATGAGCTTTGAAAATCGATTATTTATCTCTCCAAAACCATCTATATTTGTTTGATTCCAATTGGAATTTGTGTATTTCCAAATTTCCGTGCCCGAATTAGAATTATAAGTACTTGCAAATTTATTATTATAATAATCGGTTATAGAGAAGATGCTACTATTGTTGGAATCACCAAAAGCATCTGAATTGAGTTGAGACCAAGTGGTTCCATTGTCGTATTTCCATACTTCGGCGCCTGTTACTGTATTTGTGGTTCCTGCATATAGATTACCAATATCACTAAAAAACGAAGCGGCTATTGTGTTATTGGTATCTCCAAAGCCAAAATCAGAAATATTTGTACAATTACTTCCATTTAATATGCATACTACTGATCCGCTTACTGAATTTGAAAGAGATAAATAAAGATTTCCATTATATTCTTCTAAATATATGTCAGTATTATTTGTATCCTCAAATCCGTTTGTTGTTACTGAAGTCCATGTTGCCTCATCATATTTCCATACTTCACTACCATCTACGGTGTTGTATGTGCTGGCGTATAGGTAGCCATTATATTCAATCATGTCGGTTATTCTTTTATTATTTGAATTACCAAAACCGTCTGTGCTTACTTTTGTCCAGGATGTACCCCCATTATAACGCCAAACTTCACCACCCGTGCTAGATGGATAATCGTAAGTACCGGCATAAAGTTCTCCATTATATTCGGCAAGAGCAAATACCAATATATTCGCACTATCTCCAAATCCATCAATATTTACCTGAGTCCAGTTGCTCCCATCGTAACTCCAAACTTCAGCGCCATCAGTGTAATTGTTAGTTCCAATATATAGTTTTCCATTGTAAACAATATTTCCAAGAAATTCTTTATTATTCGCATCCCCAAAGCCATCTGTATTTATTTGTTCCCATTCGTATGCGGCAAAGGTTGAGGCTTTGAGGCTAAAAAAAAGGGCAATAAATAATAATAATTTAATTGTGTTTTTCATTTTATGGATGGGCTTGGTTGGGTTTTTGTTGTAAATTTTTATTCGTGATTAATTTATCAAAAAATTATTTGTTTAATCAAATTTAATTTTGCTGTTTGTGTTAGAATATTTTTACGATGGCTAGCCTAAAATAAGTGTTCAACTTTCATGAACACAAAATGTCTTGACGGAACCGATGAAAGCTTTTTTATTTTTTGTTATTATTGTTTTGTCGAAATTTTTGTCTTATGTGTGTATTAAGGATTTACATATTCTTTGTTTATGAAACCACGAAAGTTATCGAAAGTTTTGGGGAGGGGGGCTGAAGGGGGTGTGTATCTTGTTGAAGGAGAGCAAAAGGTTGTGAAGGTTGATGAGGGGTGGAGGATTAGTTTGGGACCTATTACGGCTCATATTAAGTGGCAAACCAACTGGGATGAGCATTATCCAAAATGTATGGAGGCTTACGCTTCTTCCTTAATTCCAATAATTAAATCTGAATTAAAGAAGGGGTTTTTGGGGCTTCTTTCTGATGGTGAGTATGTTAAAGGAGGGGTGTCACTGGAGATTCCGTTTGTTGAGGATATTGAATCTTTAAAGCTTAGATATCGGGATTTACGGGATCCGGAGATTGGGCCTAAGATTATTAGGGAGCTTTATGAATTTGTTATTAAGGCAGATACACTTTATCGAGAAAAGGAATTGGGGCTTGATCCTTATGGGGGAGAGATTGTTGCGGATGTGGCAAAAGCTCTTAAAGAAGTGATTTTGAGAAAGGTGGAGGAGATTATGCCGACTTTAATAAAAATGAAAATTCAGCGGGATGTTTTTGTTTTGGAAGGAATTGTTAGAAACGTTATTATTTTGGATGAAAACACGAGAGATTTTATGGAAAATATCAGTGATGACGAAGTTTTGTTGGGCTTTGTTGATTTGGGAATGCACGATTATTCAAAAAAGGGGAAGTGGAAGAGTGCGACACGCTTGGTGCATCATTTAATGTTGGGTAGCTTAGGGGAGATACTTATTCGTTGTAATGATTTGTGTGAAGGACAAAAGCCGCTTTCTGACGAGGAGCTTGTATTGCTAAAAAAGGCGTTTAATGGAAACACAATGCATAAAAGGTTTATTAATGCCCTTGTTAATCTGTTTTTACCCTTATTAGAAGAGTCGCGTTAACGGGAGTGTTTTATTTATGACTTAAAAGCCCCCGGTTTTTCTCTATACGATTTTTGTTTTACAGTAAACAAATATAGTTTTGTATGTTAAAATATAGTTTGATATTAGCGTCAAATCGCGTACGGTAAAAATCCAAAAATCGAAGAGTATTTATAATTTTTTGGCAAAAACGGGATCTTTTTAGATTTACGAGCATTGTTTTTTTCTTTTAATTATGCTATAATTTAAAGATTTATGGCTTATTTTTTATGGCTAAAATGGAAAACAAAAAAGAAAGTTTCTCGAGTTTATCTCAGAAAACTATAAATAATACAAATACTCTTCCGGGAAAATTAATTTCCTGGCTGCTTTTTGTTTCTTTGGTTCCTGTTAGTTTACTTGGGTATCTGGCATATGAGAACGGGAAGCAAAATCTTGAATTTTATGCTTTAAATCAAATGCAAATTTTGGCTGAAAAAACGGCTGAATTAGTTGTTACCGAATTTAATCAGGATATTTCTAATGTTGAGATTATTGCAAGTAATGAACATATAACTAGTTTTTTGGAAATGTATAGGGCAGATCCATCAATTTTTGAGCAAAAGAAAGATAGTATGAAAGTTAATATTATTGAAGATTCCAGGTTTTTGCCTGAAGGTACCGAGATTTGGCTTGTTGATGCAGAAGGAAATTTTTTATTGTCTTCTGAAGAAAGTGTTGTGGATAAAAATTTAGCTGAAGAAGAATTTTATAAGCATGGAATGAATGGTTCATATTTGGGGCCGGTGCTTGCGATGCCTAATATGTCAATGCCTCATTATATGGTTGCTTCACCGGTATATAGTACTCAGGGAGATTATGTTCTAGGATTGGTAGTTGCTCATGTTCCTGCGGTTCGTTTAGCGGAGCGTATGGTTAAGATCGGTGATACAGGTGAGACAATTTTAGCAAAAAGGAATGAAAATGGTGATGCTGAATTTGTGACTCCGGTACTTTTTTATGAAGATGCAGTATTAAATTTGACTATAAGTAAGGATGATTTGAATGTACCAATTACTCAGGCTTTAAGAAAAAATGAGTCTATATTTAAGGATGTAATTGATTATAGAGGGGAAGCTATTATTGCTGCTACCAATTATATTGAGGAGTTTGATTTAGGTCTGGTTGCGAAAATGGATCAGACGGAGGCTTTTTCCGGTGTTGCTGCACTTAAACGGCAAATTATTTTGATATTGCTGGTAACGATTTTTTTGGTGATGATAATTATTTGGTGGGCATATTTGAGTATTGGTGAGACTGTAAAGCGTCCAATTAAAAAGGCGGTAAAACATATTATTGAGGCTTCTTCCAGATTGTCGTCTACTTTTAAGCTTGCCAATGCAACTGCAGAGCAGAATTCATCAATAGCACAGCAGGTTTCGGCGGGAGCGTTTGAGCAATCTCAGCAGACTGAGGAAATTTCGAAATTTGTGTCCGCGATTTCCGCTTTAACCGAGGAAATGAATAATAATATTGAAAAAGCAAAGAAAACTTCGGGAAAGACTGTTCAATTAACGGAAAATGCGGGAGTCGACAGTAAAGAATCTAAGGAAGAACTTGAGAAAATGAAAAATGTATTTTTGGAAACTTCTAAAACTGTTAAAGAATTAACTTCTTCAACTACAAAAATTAATGAGATTGTGGATACAATCACTATGCTTGCGGATCAAACAAATTTATTATCCCTGAACGCAACAATCGAAGCTGCCAGAGCAGGAGAAGCAGGTAGGGGGTTTGCGGTTGTAGCAGATGAGGTCCGAAAACTTGCTGACCAATCAACTGCTGCGTCTGAGGAAATTAGGGAGCTTGTCTCCAATATGATAAAAAATATGGATAAGACTATTGATATTGTTGAAAAGGGTGGAGATAAAATGCAAAAAAGTGCCCAGAGAATTGATAATACATTACTTACATTGCAGGGGATTGCTTCAGCAATGAAACTTATATCCGATTTGGTGAATGAATTGTCCGGAAAAAGTATGAAGCAGTCTAAAGTATCGAAAGAAATTGTAGCTAAAGTTGAAAAAATTGCGCATGTTGCCCAGCAAAATGCAAAGGGTGCCGAACAATTGTCCAAGTCTTCACAAAGCCAAAATTTACATAACGAAGAGTTGAGTGAAGCAGTGAATCAACTTAATACCATGGCTCTCCTTTTAAAAAGAGTGACCGGAGCCGAAATTGAAAAGAAAAAAAGAAAAGATGAAAAATAAAAAAATATTTAATCTAATTTGATGCCGGATCAACAAGTTCAAAACAAGCCAATAAAAATTGAAAAAAAAGAAACAAAAGAATCTCCTTTACTGGGAGATGAGCTGAAGAAATCTTCAACTCCTGAGTCTGATCAGATTGTGGTTACTAAATCATCGTTTTGGGATAAATTTATATTTAAGGTTTCTGTTGAAGAAAAGGCGCTTATTACTGAGAATATTATTAATGAAATTACTTTTAGTTCACTTTATTGGATTTTACTGGTGATTTCGATAATTATCGCAACTTTCGGGTTGTTACAAAATTCAGTTGCTATTATTATTGGTGCTATGTTGATTGCCCCTTTGCTTAGACCAATAAAGGCTTTGGCATTTGCAATTACAACCGGGCAGCCAAAATATTTTTGGAAAGCCTTTTTAATGCTATTTTTGAGTATAATTTTTGCTGTTTCAACGTCTTACCTGGTTTCATTGGCTGTACCTTTGAAAATTGAAACTGCTGAGATTTTGGCCCGAATTTCCCCGAATTTATTGGATTTATTTATCGCTATTGCTGCAGGTTTAATTGCTGTTTTATCTTTATATTTTAAGAAACTATCTGAAAATTTAGCCGGTGTTGCGATGGCAGCAGCAATTTTGCCTCCATTAGCTGTTACCGGTATTGAATTGGCTTTGGGAAATATTGGTGCTGTTTGGGGCAGCTTTTTCTTGTTTTTGACCAACTTTTTTGCAATTTTGGCAGTGGGAGTGGTAATTTTCTTTTTGTATGGATTTTCGCCCTCCAGAGATGGGACTAAATTTAGAAGTTTAAGGGTGGTTTTTATGGTTTTTATGTTTTTGGCTATAATTTCGTTCCCGCTTTTTTCATCTTTTACAAAGATTACAGATAAAATTAATTTGGAGGAACAGCTTACTATTATTTTTGAAGATTCAATTGCGACCGAGTATCCGGAATTAAGGCTCGAAAATATTAATGTTGTAGACTTCGACGACAGACGCGTTGAGGTTTTGGGAAGGTTAAGAGTTCCTCAAGAATATGATTTTAATTTGCTAAAAAAAGATGAAATTAGCCAGAATTTAAAAAATGCATTGAATCGCGAGGTAGATCTTGAAATTGAGCTAATTCCAGTGATAAAAATAAGTAAAATTTAAAATTTTTTATCTGATTTTAATAAATTACACACTAATTGCTTTTACTCTTACTTGCACCTTGCTCCAAAGCCTTGTTTTAGTTGAAAATCGAAATATTTAGTGGTGTGCGGCTAAAAAAAATCGGTTTTTTCTTTATGCGATTTTTGGCTTACAGTCAACAAATATAGTTTTGTACTTTAAAACATAGCTTAATATTAGCGTCAAATTCTGTACGGTAAAAAAACAAAAATTTAAGATTATTGATAATTTTTTTGTTAAAACCGAGGACTTTTAAATGTGCGGGGGCTTGACAGGTGTATGATTTTGCCTTAAGGTTTTTTCTTTAATAAATTATTATGAATCACTTATGTAAGTGGGGGGTTTTAAGCAAAGCTCGACAATTTTTTGCATTGATACTTATGGTATTTATTCTTATGCTTTATAATGGAAATTATGTTCTTGCTGGTCTATTTTTTAATGATGAGCCAACAAATGTCTGGACTGTAAGTTCACATCAAAATTATCCGGTTTCTTATGGAGATGAATTTATTGTGGATATTGAAAATGGGGAAGGCTATTTGATTAATTATTATACTAAAACATTCACTAAGTTCCCCTTAATGACCGGTACGACATATGCACCTACTCCTGTGAGTGAATGGATTGTGAAGGAAAAAAATATTCAGGGGAATAGGGTGGTTTTTTCCGATAGTGGTGAATTTTTTCGAATGTATAAAAATGGAATTACAAGAACCGGATATGGAATACATGGCTATAAGTATTTTAAGCGTGAAATTGAAAATGGAAGAAAGTTTTTAAGCCTTGGATGCGTTCTTGTAGCTGATGATGTGCTTGATGTAATAGAAGAGAGTTTTTATGCCAATAAGGAGCTTTTTAATATGTCTACCAGGGAAAAAGTTGATTTATGGGACTTATTAAAGAGAGACAATGAGGAAGATCCAAGATTTTTTTATAATTTATAGTTAAAATCTGACTGAAAAAGTTGCCTTTTAATATTAGCTTTTTTTAAATGTTTTTTGCCATAATTTTATTGATTATATTCTTAATATTGTAAGGCTAAGAGGTCTCTTTTTTAAGAGGATTTTTTTTTAATTTTTCTCCAATGATTTTTATCCCCATAATACTGATGAAGGTTGATATGAAGGATACAAACACCAAAATTGAGAATATTTCCTGAGAAATTAGATTTGTCTGAAGTGCAATTGAGGCAATAATTAAGTCAACTGCTCCTCGGCTGTTCATTCCAAGGCCTATTCCTAAAGCTTCGTATTTAGAAAGTCCTCTGAAATGTGCGGCTAAGCCGGATCCAATAATTTTTGCGGCAATTACTACAAGTAAAACTGAGATTGCAAATATTGGAGCTACAAAAATTGCGCTAAAGTTTAAATGAAAGGCTAATGTTGCAAAAAAGATTGGTGCCAGGAAACTGTAACTTATACCAAAAGTTCTATCCTCAATCTTTTTAAATACTGATTCTTCAAAAAGTTCCTGATGCAAAAATAGTCCCGCAAGGAAGGCTCCAATAATAAAGTGTAGTCCTATGGCTTCTGCAATTACACCTAAAGTTAATGCAATAATTACTGAAAATGTGAATCCTTTATTTCCTTTATAGAAAAATCTGTAAAGATATTTAAAGTAGTGATGTCCAACGTAAAAGACAACTGCAAAATAGCTAGCGAATTTTAATAGGTCGAATAATAGGGACTTTAAATCGAAAACTGCTTCGGGTTTGCCTAGATCCAAAAAAATTGAGAAGGCTGCCAGAATTAATACTTCTGTCATTACAGCGGAGGCCTTTACAGTGTTTGCAACTTTGCTCCGGGATATTTTTGCGTCTTTGAATACGCGTGTGGCAATTGTTACGGCGGTTACTGAAAGAATGAGCGATAGGAATATTGTTGTTCTTGTGTCTAAATTAAAAATCCATCCTAAAAGAATACTGCCAAGAACAGTCAGTATCAAATTTGAAAAAGTTACGAAAATTGCGTTTTTGGAATTTTTAAAAATATCTTCTGGTTCAGATTCCAGCCCAGAGTGGAACATTAGGAAAAAAATTCCCAGTTCAGCCAAAATTTTCATTGCTTCAGTTTCGTGTACCAGACCAAGGATTATTGGTCCCGCCATTACACCGGCAAAAATTTCTCCAAAAAGGGGAGGAAGTTTGATTGCATGAAATAATTTTCTAAAAATCCATACAAAGGAGAGGAGAATGAGAAGATCAAGAAGGAACATGATTATTGGTTTCAGTTAGTTTTAATTTTATCATAATTAAAACTAGAGAAAAATTGTGCTGAGGGGGTAATTCATTTTTTTGATTTTTTAGTTTGCGAGTTGAATGGTATGGGGAAATGCTGGATTCTTGAATTAAGCATACTAAAAAGACCCTGGTTTTTCCAGGCCCCGCCTGGAGAGCAGCGATAGCTGCTCCGGGGGAGTTTTTGAGGAGCGAATAATTAGAGGTTTTAGTGAGAATTGGAGAAAAGATATGAATGAAGTCAGATTGAAAGTAAGAGATTTTCGGTGGAGGA
>WJKE01000069.1 GCA_014729275.1 Candidatus Peregrinibacteria bacterium
AGAGGCGGAGCAGGATTTCCCACTCATAAGAAATGGGAATTTGTGAAGGCTGCAGAGGGCAGCCCCAAATATGTAATTTGCAATGCATCCGAAGGCGAAATGGGGGTTTTTAAGGATCTATATATCTTGGAAAATCATCTTGAAGAAGTTTTCGAAGGGATGAAGCTTGCAATGGACTACCTGGAAACAAACAAAGCCTATTTTAATATTAACGAAGAGTATTGGAATAAGTTGAACAATAAAATTGAACAGCTTGCTGAACAATATGAAAAAGATAACTATATTTTTACAATCTACAAAGAACCACCTAGCTACATTGGCGGTGAAGAAACTGCACTACTAAATGCTATTGAAGGAGATAGAATTGAACCTCGCTTAAAACCACCATATCCCGCTAGCCAAGGGCTTTACGGAAAACCAAGTCTAATAAACAATGTTGAAACCTTTTACAATGTTTTCCTGGCGGATAAGGGAATGTTTGACCGAAAGAGATTTTATGCAATAAGTGGAAAAGTTCGAAATCCCGGTGTTTACTATTTACCTGACTTTTACACAATTGAAAAAATATTAAACGAAACGGATAATTGGCCAACTTTTGAATTTTTTGTACAAATAGGAGGATCCGCTTCAGGTCCGGTATTTAGGTCAGACCAACTGGCCGAACAAGAAATGACAGGCGCAGGATCAATTGAAGTATATTCTGAAAAAACCACGGAAATCGAAATCCTTAAAAAATGGTTCGAGTTCTACAAAAAGGAAAGCTGTGGAAAATGCACCCCCTGCAGAGAAGGAAGTTATCAATTATTTGAGATGATAAAAGAGATTGATGACGTAGATGAGATCCCTTGGAAAAACATCAGCAAAATTATCAACAACATGGAGCAAACATCCTTTTGCGCACTGGGAAAAAGTTTAGCCCTACCCATTAAAACATATACAAAAAATATCCTTCACAAAAATTTACTATGAAAAGTATTCACATATATATTGACAGAGAAAAACTCGAATGCACTGAGGAGCAATCCGTTCTTGAGGTTGCAATTGAGAACGATATCGAAATACCACATTTTTGTTATCATGAAGATCTGCCCATTGATGCAAATTGCAGAACCTGCTTGGTCGAAATTGAAGAAAGCAAAGAAATTGTTACTTCCTGCACCCTCAAAGCTACAGATGGGCTAAAGGTCCAAACAAATTCAACACAGGTAAAAAAGCTAAGAGATGAAAATTTAGAGCTTTTACTTTCCGACCATAAAAAATATTGCAAACGCTGCTCAAAAGGGCATTTTTGCAAAACGCACGAAATAATGAAGCGCTACAAAATTACGGGAACAAAATATCGCAAAGCCACTATTGATGCGCCAATTCATAAAATGGGAAATGCTGCGGAGTACGATCCTCAAACCTGCATTAATTGTAATAAGTGTGTTGAAATGTGTGAAAAAATCGGAATCAGTTTTTTGAGATTAAAAGGGAAAGGAGCAACTACTCACATTGAGTTTAACGATAATCCAAATTGCGATTGCATTTATTGCGGACAGTGTACAGTACATTGCCCGGTAACAGCAATTAGCGAACAATCTCATCTTGAACACGTTGAAGAAGCTCTTAAAGACAAAAACAAAATCGTAATAGGCCAGATGGCCCCCTCAATTAGAACGAGTATTGGAGAAGAATTTGGGTTAGAAGTGGGAAAAAATCTTACAAAGCAAATGTATACGGCAATGCGAAAACTCGGTTTTAATAAAATTTTTGATGTAAATATGGGGGCGGATATAACTACATGGGTTGAAGCGAAAGAGCTTGTTGAAAGAATTAAGGAAGGCGGGACTTTACCCATGTTTACCTCATGCTGCCCGGGCTGGGTTAAGTTTTTGGAATTCTATTATCCCGATATGATTTCACATTTAACTACAGCTCGCTCTCCTCAAATTCACTCGGGTGGAGCATATAAAACCTGGTGGGCTGAAAAAGAGGGGATTGATCCCAAAAATATTGTTGTTGTATCTTTTATGCCTTGTACTTCAAAAAAATACGAAGCTCATCACGATAAATTAAGGATAGATGGAATGTACCCTGTAGATTATGTACTAACAACACGCGAAACAGGTGTACTTCTTAAAAAGAATAAAATCGATCTGCCAAATTTGAAACCTTCAGAAGTTGATAAGTATGGAGAGTATACCGGAGCTGGTGCCATTTATGGAGCTAGCGGCGGTGTAATGGAATCAGCTTTAAGATCCGCTTCCCATTTTTTAACCGGTGAAGACATAGGTCCAATAGAATTTAAGCCTGTTAGGGGAATGGAGAAGGTTAAAAAAGCTGATGTAAAAATTGGAGATAAAACAATAAAGGTTGCTGTGGTAGCCACTGCGGCATACGCAAGAATCGTACTTGAGCAAATAAAAAAAGACCCGTCGACATATGATTATATTGAATTTATGGCTTGCCCGGGCGGATGCATTGGTGGTGGAGGGCAACCCATACCTTCTACAGAAAGAATAATTGCAAAAAGGATTGAAGGACTTTATGGCATAGATGAACAAAAGAAAATCAGGCGCGCACATTTAAATCCGGTTGTGCAGGAATTTTTTAATGATTATATAGACAAACTTCAACATAAGAGACAGGAAGAAATTTTGCATACAACTTATAGCAAAAAGAAAAAATTCGAATAGCGGATTTTGACAAAAGGTTGAAAAGGTTGTATGTTTTAAGCATGAAAATAGCATTATTAATATCAGGAGGTGTAGACAGCTCCGTTGCATTAAAATTGCTCAAGGAAGCAGGTCACGAGGTACATGCATTTTACCTAAAGATTTGGCTTGAAGATGAGATGCAATCATTAGGAAGTTGTCCCTGGGAGGAAGACTTAAACTTTGTGCAAGAAATTTGTACAAACGAAGGTGTTCCGCTTGAAATTATTCCCATGCAAAAAGAGTACTATGATGAAATTGTATCCTACACAATAAACGAAGTGAAACAGGGCAGAACACCAAACCCGGATGTACTATGTAATAACCGCATAAAATTTGGCCTTTTCCTTAAAAAAATTGAAGGCAGAGGTTTTGATCGCATTGCATCCGGTCATTACGCCCAATTAACCGAGATCGATGGAAAATTCCATTTAAAAAAGACACCGGATCCAATAAAGGACCAAACATATTTCCTAGCTCATCTATCTGAGAAAACACTAAAAAATCTCCTTTTCTCAATCGGGCATTTAACAAAAGCTTCTGTAAGGGATTATGCAGAAAAATTTAATCTTCCAAATAAAAATAGAAAAGATAGTCAGGGAATTTGTTTTTTGGGTAAGCTTAAGTTTAAAGAATTTATTGAGCATTATCTCGGTAAAAATCCCGGGCATATAGTAGAGTATGAAACTAATAAAGTTCTATCTGATCATGAGGGGTTTTGGTTTTACACCATAGGGCAGCGTAAGAACATTAAGTTGCCGGACGGCCCTTGGTTTGTTGTGGATAAAGATCCGGAAAAAAATATTGTATACGTTTCAAAGTCATATCATTCAGAAGAAAAAGAAAGAAATTGTTTTGATGTGGGAAAACTTAATTTCTTTTCAGGCAAGGTCCCGGAAGCAAAAAATCTTACAGTAAAATTGAGACACGGAGAGCATGAGCACAAAGTTATTGAACTAAAGCAAAAAGAATCTTCACTCAAAATTAAAATTGCAGAAAACGATCAAGGCATTGCCGCAGGTCAATTTGCAGTATTCTATAAAAACGATCTATGCTTAGGATCAGGTATTATTAAATAATCATTATAAAAGATAAAACAAGAAAACTCGAGGACCAAGAAAAGAAAGAAGTAGCAGAGCAAAAATATGAAGATAAATATTTGAAAGCAGATCAAATGCTTCGAAAACTTGATACTTCTATCGAACAGATTGATTTAAGCAAAACTGAGATAAACCAAGAGACCAAGGAGCTAATAAAAAAGTTAGAAAGTGCATTCATTACAATACCAACAGTTCAAACTTTATATGAACAAAATGGTGTGGATTTATTTTTCGATAAATCTAAATTGAAAAGCCTCAGCCTATGCCAGGAATTAATTTTCAAAGCCCTGGAAGAGCTTCATCAACAATTATCAAAAATTGAAATTGATAATGGAGTGTTCTACAAAGCTTATAGTGAAGTCGATATTGAAGATTTACATGAGTGGAGCTTCATGGAAGAAATGGAAAGCTCCCTAGATTACATTAAGGTATATAAATATGTAGAGGAGCAAATAAAAGCTATATCTAAAAATAATTCACCACAGGAAGATACCAATAAACTTGTTGAGCTTTTAAATGCCTTAGTTCGAGCATTTCAGGTAGGAGTTGTAAATCAGCAATATACAAGCTGGAAGATATTTAGAGAAATGGGAATGAAAGTGGAGGAGCAACCAAACTTAATTCTTGATGCATTTCTCAAATTTAAATCATTTATAAGAGTTTTTAATTTCTATAAAAACAGCTTTAATTAAAATAGGCCCGGGCGATAAACGACCAGGCCTAAATAAATCTTTCTATTTACCCTGAATTGGTTTAATCTCCTCCGGTTTTCTCTTAACGCGAGTCAAAATGTAAACTCCTGATCCAATTAAAACCAAGAGCAGCATCAACCACCAAAATTTCATTCCAAGATAGGCAACAAAAATAATCACAGCAGAAACAATTCCAAAAATAATGAATAACAATGAATTTACAAGACTTCCAACTCCCGGAAGAATATTCAAAATTTTGGTAATAGGTCCAAGCAGCATAGTAAATCCCATGGTCATTAAAAACCATGATACTGCCACCATTATCCAAAAAGTAGTGCGTTCCTTGCTTACCTGATCCTGAACAAATTCTGAATCGCTTTTATTCGAAATAAAGAAAGTACCTTCTTCCCCAGAAGAAATTTTGTCATTGGAATTTGTACCCACAACAATAATTTCCTGGTCAGCATCAACCCCAGTAACAGTAGTCCTGCGTTTTTGAGGAATTTCAACTAAATCCTCAGTAGCAAGATACTCGTTATATTCAAGATCCTCTGTATACTCATACAGTTTTTCAGTATTAACTTGAAGATGAGCCGAATTTGGAACAATTCCAATTGGCCCCATCTTAAAATCCGACCACTCAGTTCGGGTTTCCGTGGTTTTCCATGATGGTTCATATTCAATATATGTTTCACGAATTTCCTGGCCATCCTCAGTAATAGTTCGTGTTTTTTCAACTTCACGAACAGCATAATCTTCTTTGGTAAGAGTATAAAAGAGTACATCGGTTTCAGTATTTGGAGCAACCAAAACATTTGAATAATCAGGCACTCCATGAATTTTTACCATTCCATTAACGCCCTGGACTTCCTCGGGAGTCTGTAATGGTAAAGCATCGATAACTTTGCTATGCTCCTTCTGATTCGCAAAGAACCAAATCATCACAAAAGAAATGATAATAAATAGAATTCCGGTAGCAATCCCTTTAACAGATTGAGAAAGCTCTCTGAAAAACTTGGCAAAAGGATTGGCAGATCCAACCACTTCGCGCCGAACAACCTTATTCATATGATTAAAGTTAAATAATTAATTTGTTTCGAAGCTGATATCCCCACCGGAAACTTTACATTGACAAGCTAGCCTGTGCTTTCCATCATTTAACCCCATAGCTTCAAGAGTGGTTTTCTCTTTTTCCTCCATTGGAGTCAGGTTTTCCTCTCCGGAATTAATCTTCACAATACAAGTTCCGCAAACACCATCCTCACAACCAAAAGGGACATCCCAAGATTGTTTTTGGCATACATCTCGCAGCTCAGTCCCATTCTCAACTTCCACCTCTTCACCGCTAGAATCATACTTAATTTTAGGCATAATAAATTGGTTAAAATCTTAATTTAATTATCCTATGAATATCTTAAAATGCAATATATAATCAATTTATAACATTAACCTCTTTTACTATGTTAGATATTTATACAAAGGACTATTGCATCTATTGCAAAAAACTAAAAAGGCTACTTGATGAATTGAAAATTGAATACAAGGACCATGACATTACTGCAACTCCGGACAAAATTGAGGAGCTTCATGAAAAGTCTGGGATGATGACAGTTCCTCAGGTTTTTGTTGGAGAAAAATGCCTTGGTGGTTACAGTGATGTAGAAAAATTACATCAGGAGGGAAAACTAATGGATGAAATCAAAAACTAATGCTTCCAAAATATAAAAAATTTTTAAAAAATCTTAAGAAAGACGAAAAAAATATATTAAAGAAAGGTTTTTTTGGGTTAGAACTGGAGAAAAATCGTATTTATGAGGATGGAATGATGGCCAGGTCATCTCACCCAAAAGATTTAGGCAAACCATTAACAAATTCTTTTTTCACTCTTGATTTTTCAGAGGCACAAACTGAGTTTATTACACCTCTGTCCAGTAGTTGCACAGGATCGCAGAATTTTATGCTAGATCTACAAGTTTATGCACAGCAATTTATTGGTAGGGAACTTTATTGGCCGCTATCGATGCCCTGCGCGCTACCACAATCGGCAAAAATACCAATTGCGGATTTCGGAAAAACCGAGAGGGCTAAAAAATCCAAAATTTACAGATTGGGGTTAGCAAAAAGGTACGGAAAGAATATGCAAACCATTTGCGGAACACACTTTAATTTTAATTTTGATGAAAAACTTTGGGACATTTTGTACAAAAAATTTGGTCAAAAAAGAGATAAGGAGGAATTCATAAATAATTCCTACTTTAAAATTCAAAGAAATTACATGCGGCTTGCCTGGTTCATAACGTATTTATTTGGAGCAAGCCCTGCAGCGCACAAAAGCTACTTTAAATTTCGGCCGATTAAACTTAAGAAGCAAGGTGATTACTATTATGGAAAATATGCAACATCTTTGCGAATGAGCAGCTATGGATATTTTTCCAAAGTACAGTCGCAATTATCAATTTCTCAAAATAGTTTAGGCGAGTATATAGAGGACATGCGTTACGCCCTTAATAAAGAGCGTAAAGATTACCGAAAAATAAAAAATCAATTAAATTCTAATATTCTGCAAAACGAATCGGAATATTATTCGCCCATAAGGCCAAAACAGCATATGGTAAATAGAGAAAGTTTGTTAAATGCACTTCAAGATAAAGGAATAAAATATCTGGAGATCAGGTCGCTGGATCTTCATCCTCACTCACTTAGCGGAATTCTGCCTGATCAAATCTGCTTCATGCATTTGTTTCTGATTTACTGTTTGTTCTATGGCGAAAAAACTATAGATGAAGTGGAACGATCAGAAATAAATAAAAATTTAGCGTCAGTTGCTTTGTATGGAAGGAAGCCGGGACTTAAACTTTTGAAGAACGGAAAAAACATTTCATTAAAAAAATGGGGAACTTCGATAATGAAGGACATTATTTCTCTGGCAAATGAAATTGGGTTTTGCAATAAATCATTGAGTAAGAAATTTGAACAACATGCTCTTGCATTCAAAGATCCCGAGCTAACTTTATCAGCTAAAATATTAGAAGAAATTAAGTCTGAGGGAAGTTATTTAGAATATGGTATTAAACTGGCAGACCAAGGTAAGTATAAACTAAAAAAACATAAAATTTCTGCACAAAATCTGAAAAAAATTAATGAGGAAATTGAAAATTCGCAACTTAAGATGGAAAAAGAAAAACGACTTAGTGGATACTATTTAGAAGGATATGAGAACCTGGAAGTCTCTACACAAATAGTGATTCGAGAAGCACTAAAAAGAAAGATTCAGGTAAAAGTATTGGACGAATCTGAAAGCTTTATTGAACTAAAAAAAGGCAAAAAAAACGAATACGTTAAGCAGGCGAGTAAAACTTCACTGGATTCCTATATAACTTTTTTGATAATGGAGAATAAAAAGGTATCCAAGTATGTTTTAAGGCAAGCAAAAAT
>WJKE01000070.1 GCA_014729275.1 Candidatus Peregrinibacteria bacterium
GCTTCGGGTGAAGCGGTTAAATTTGGATTTGCTTTCAGTAGGCAAGTCATTTCAATGTTTGCATTAATGAATGCGCTTTGTTCTTCATCGGATGGAATGGTGCAGCTTTTGAAAATAAAAAGGCCGATCAAAATGATCGCCAGAAGGATAATAATTAAAATAAGCGTTCTTTTTCGCATACTTTTATTCTATACGAAATTCAGCAAAATTCAATTTAGTCTTGCATGTTTTTTTTGATCTTTGCGTATTCTCTTTGGAAGAATTTTACCGCATTCAAGCATTCTTTTGCTTTTTGATTGTTTGGCTCAATTTGTAGAGTTTTTTTGAAACAACCGGAAGCCCGGTCAAAGTTTTTTTCATTTAAATGGCAAACTCCAAGATCATTTAAAATCAATGGATCGTGTGGAGCCAAAAATAATGCGCGTTCCAATAATATAATTCCTCTTTTTCTTTGTTCAAAATGATACATGCTCCAACCAAGGCATCGTAAAATTTCCGGATGATTTGGGTATAGTTCATCAGCTTTTTCTAAAAGCTCAACTGACTTTTCCCATTTATTTGTACAGGAATAAACAAAACCCAGTAAATAATTTGCGTTTGGGCTATCGGGGGTTAATCTTAATGCTTGTTGCAAAGCTTTTTCTGCGTTTTCGTATTTGCGCATGCTTAAATAATTGTCACCAATTTCTTCGTAAGCTTCGGTGCAATCTAGATCTGTGCTTAAGATTCTTTCGCAAATACTTATAGCTTCCTGATGTTTTCCTTCATACTTTTTCTTATCAGCCTCCTCTATTAAAGGATGCACTGGTTGAGGTTCAATCATTTTGTTTTTATTTTTATTTTGGATATCTGATTATTGTACCTCAAAACCTAGTTTAAATCAAGACTTTGCAAGAATTTTTTAACTTCTTTTTGGAGATTTTTATGTTTTAACGAAAAATGAATGACTGCTTTAAGATATCCCAGCTTGTCGCCGGTGTCGAATCTTTGTCCGTCTATTATTAATCCATGAATGGAGTGTCCTTTTATATAGTTTTGCATTCCATTGATGAGTCTTAGTTCGCTGCCCTGCCCGGTTTTGGTTTTAGATAAGGTTTGTAGCAGCTCCGGTGTGATTATGTATTTGCCTGTAATTGCCAAATTGGATGGTGCTCGCGAGGGCGAAGGTTTTTCTATTAATCCTTTAATATTGTGGGTTTTATCTGAAATTTTGTTCGTTTTAACTATTCCGTATTTATGAGTTTCGGTTTTTGGAATTTTTTCTAAAGCTATTACCGGAGTTTTCAGTTCCTCATATTTGTTTATAAGTTGCGAGAGAGCCGGCACAGAACTATCATAAATATCATCTCCAAATAAAACTGCGAAAGGTTCTTCTTTTACCAATTCTTTTGCACAAAGAATCGCATGACCGTCGCCTTTGGGGTAATCCTGGCGAACATAATAGAATTTGGCCATTTTTTCGATTTTTTCGATTTTTTTTAATAAGTTTTTTTCGCCTTTTTTGCGAAGGTGGTATTGCAGTTCAAAAGATTGGTCGAAATAATCTTCGATGGATCTTTTGCCTCGAGCTGTAATAATTATTATTTCTTCAATGCCGCTTGCAACCGCTTCTTCAACTAAATATTGAATACATGGTTTGTCGACAATAGGCAGCATTTCTTTGGGTTGCGATTTTGTTAGGGGAAGGAATCGCGTTCCTCTTCCCGCTGCCGGTATAATGGCTTTTTTAATCTTCATGAAGCCTTAATTTTTAATACTTTGGTCTTCTCTTTTACACTTTTTGGTATGCGGATTTCAAGCACATTATTGTTGAATGATGCAACCGCTTTACTGATGTTAATGTCTTCAGGCAGAACAATTGCTCTTGAGAAAGCCCCCCAGAAACATTCTTTGGCGAAGTAGTTTTCATTGCTGACTTCCTCTTTTTTGCTTCTTTCGCCCCGGATTACAAGCGTATCATCAGTAATGGAGACCTTAAGATCTTTTTCTTTAACTCCTGCTATTGGAGCCAGAATTACCAGTTCTTTGTCGGTTTGATAGATGTCTAGAGAGAGTTGTCCCACTTCATGAGAAATTGAGGAATCGTCACCAGGATTTATTTTTATGCTGGTGTGTTTCATACTTGTGATTTTTTAGGGACTTTAATATTTTTAAAATATTTTTTGAATTCTTCTGCAGTGAATGTCTCTTTTTTAATCAGATCTGTTGCAATTTTGTCTACAAGATTTTTGTTTTTTTCGATTAAGTCGCGTGTTCGTTTATGGGCGCGATCTATAATATTTTTTGCCAGATCATCGATTTTTGAGGCAACGGATTCAGAGTAATTTTTAACGTGGCCTAAGTCTTTTCCAAGGAAAATTTCATCATTATCAGAGCCGAATGTAATTGGCCCGAGATCGCTCATTCCATATTTTGTGACCATGTTTAGGGCAATTTTTTTAGCTTTTTGCAGATCGTTTGAAGCGCCTGTTGTCATCTCTCCAAAGAAAATTTCTTCTGCTGTGTAGCCTCCCAAAAGTGAGCAAAGTTCATCTTCGAATTTTGAGCGTGAATGTAAGTGTTTGTCTTCTTCGGGAAGAAACCAGGTAACACCCAAAGCCATTCCACGCGATACAATTGAGATTTTGTGAATGGGGTCGCAACCGGGGAGAAGGTGCCCCACAACTGCGTGTCCCACTTCGTGGTATGCAGTAATTCGTTTTTCTTTTTTGGATAGAACTTTGGATTTGCGTTCAGGCCCCATTAACACTTTTTCAATTGATTCCTCAATTTCTTTTTGGCCGACAGTTTTTTTATCTTTTTTTGCGGCAAGAATAGCAGCTTCGTTCATAAGGTTTTCAATGTCTGCTCCGGTGAATCCGGGTGTGCTTCTTGCAATTTTTTCAAGGTCTATGGTTTTGGCTAACGGTTTGTTTCGGCTGTGAACTTTGAGGATTTTTTTACGGGCATCGAGATCAGGCATATCCACTACAACTCTTCTGTCGAAGCGTCCGGGACGAAGTAGTGCAGGGTCAAGAATATCGGGTCTGTTTGTAGCTGCCATAACTATAATATTTGTTCCTTGTTCAAATCCGTCCATTTCTGTGAGTATTTGATTTAGGGTTTGTTCTCGTTCGTCGTGTCCGCCTCCCATTCCTGCTCCGCGGTGTCGGCCAACCGCGTCGATTTCGTCTACAAAAATTATACAAGGTGCGTTTCTTTTGGCTTTGTTAAATAGATCGCGTACTCTTGAAGCTCCGACTCCCACAAACATTTCCACGAATTCCGAACCGGAAATTGAGAAGAATGGTACGTCAGCTTCTCCTGCAACAGCTCTGGCAAGTAAAGTTTTACCGGTTCCCGGAGCTCCTATAAGCATCACTCCTTTTGGGATTTTTGCTCCCATTGAGCGGTATTTTTTTGGATTTTTGAGGAAGTCGACAATTTCTTCAAGTTCGGCTTTGGCTTCGGGTACACCGGCTACATCCTCGAAAGTGTTTTTTTCTTTTTCTTTGTTATATGCTTTTGCACGGCTTTTTCCAAAAGACATGGCCTGATTGTTGGAATTTTGCGCTGATCGCATCATAAAAACAAAAAATGCGATAATTAAGAGGAAGGGAACGAGCCCTATTAAAAGGTCTGTCCAAAATTTGGATCCTTCGGTGTTTTCGATATTAATTGGTACTGTTGAGATAATACTTTCTTTAACTCCGGCTCTTTCTAAAATTTCATAGACTGATGCGCCAGGCTCTTTGTATGTGAATTGTCGTGATCCATCCATCATTTCCAGATTGAGCCGATTGTCTACGACACTAATGTTTTTAATGGTTCCCGATTGGACTTCCTCAATAAAAGTGTTGAGAGTAATTTCTTCAGCCTGATTTTCGGTGCCGGGAAGCATCATTGCAAAAAATGCGATGAGCAAGGCAATAATAATTAGGTAGAAAAAATAGTTTTTGTTTGTTGGTTTTTTTGGTGCAAGTACAGGCATAATAAAAGTTTAATCGTCTTTAGTTAATATGGCCTTTTTTGGGGGGATTTTCAAGGTTTAATGAGGCTTGACTTGTTTTTGTAATTATGTGTTATTTTAAGCTCCTATTTTGCGCCCTTTTTAAGGTTTAATGCGCCTTGACTTGTTTTTGTAATTATGTGTTATTTTGAGCTCATCTTATAAATTTTATGAATTTAAGCAAATATAAAAGACTTAGCCGCATAGATGATTTATCGGATATTGAATCTTGTAAGGAAAATATTCGCTATGCTTTGAGAACTCGCGATTTTGAAATTTTGTCTAAAATTTTTGCCCGAATGGCATCTATATATCTTGAAGGAGATGAGCAAATTCAAACAGCAGTAATTGCTGAATTCGATAGTTGTTTAGATAGGGTGAAGGATTTTGGCTTTGAGTTTTTTTCAAAAGTGACGAGAATTTTAGTTGAAGAATCCAGTAAGGATGATGCATTAAAATATGCTTTGAGATTTTTGTATGGAGCGCGATTTGGAGGAATCCCTACGCAAGCTTATTCTTTATGGTTAGGGCCTTTGCATGATCTTCTAGTGGCAGAAGGTTATGATGTTTTAGTTTGTAGTAGAGGATTTAAACATAGGATTTTGAGCTCTGTTAAATGTGGTTTGGCTTATACACAATCAATTCAAAGGGTGATTAAGGATCGCATAGTTTCTTCTGATCGATTTGAAAGATTTTCTGAATATTTGAGAAATGAGATTATTCCAAAAATTGATGAATATAATGCTTTAATACGTCCCAGGGAGTATGATTTATTTCGGATTTCAAGCGGATGTTGTGATCCGTACCCATTTTAGTAGACACTTTTGAAACCCTCAACCCTAGACTTGGTTCAAAAGATGCTCCCTGTATTCAACAGGGGTCATTTTGTTTCTGGTCCACTGTTTTCTTTCGTGATTATAATATTTCATATATTCC
>WJKE01000071.1 GCA_014729275.1 Candidatus Peregrinibacteria bacterium
ACGTTGTTTCTTTTGTCCCTACTTGGCGTAGAAAAGATGGTCAAAATACAAAAAGACAATTTCAATATAGCAGTGGAACCAAAACCAAAAGAGGGTTTTACCGAAGCGGCCTTAAAACAATTAGACTTTTTCAATAACCTGTATTGGAACAATAAGAAAAAGTTTTCAGAATATGAAATCTTGTCACGAGAGTTCTTGACTAATAAAAGACTACAACAGAAATACGCTCTTGATATAGCAAATGCAATAATGGACATGATGAAGGAGAAAAAATGAAAGAACAATACCTCGATTTATTAAACAAGTTGGACGAAATCAAAAACCGACAAAAAGAGTTAAAAGACCAAGAGGACCTCATAAAAAAGAAGCTCGAAGCCTCGATCCCCCCGAACTCGGAAAAAGGGGGCGTCTTTCATGAACGTCAAAAGAGAAAAGCAGTTTCTTATTCTAAGGCCACCGACGCAATCGTAACGTTGGTCCCGAAAACGAAACTAAATCAGGTAAACAAGATCATGGAAGAAAATACCAACTGGTATGAAATCTCAAAGTTTAAAGCTGTTTAAAATTACTTGTCCTACTTGCAAAAAAAGAGGATATGTAGTAGGATATAGTTACCGTAGAGTAAGGGAACATCTTCAGAGATTTGCCTATACTTGCCCACTTGGTCAACACTTGGTAGAAGAGTTTGACCTTTCCCTTCTCTACGATGTTCAGTTTGAAAAGGTGATAGAAAAGGGAAATAAAGAAATAGACCACCTTTTTTACACCGAGAAAAAACAAAGAATATAATGATATGGGCCATTTGGCGGAGGTTTTTTCCTTATACTCCTCCCTTGGTTTTTCTCCGCCGGCCCGCTTTTTAAGGAGTAAATGTGAAAAAATTGACCCCTCCGGAAATTGAAAAACAATACAATAAGGCAGTTTTAATAGCACAAAGGGCTGCACTTCAAAAATGGACCGGGCTCTGGGCACACAACATTACCCAAAATGTTGGACTATTCTGGCAAGCGGCAAGGAAAAATGTTCCTTTCAAAATATCACAATCCATAGAAAACATTACAAACGACCGAGACCTCTCAAAGTTCTTTATCGCAGGATCCGGACCTTCCCTTTCTTCCTACTCAAAACAGATACGAGATTTTCCCGGAGTAGTAGTATCTTGTTCTTCCAATGCATCATTCTTTGCCTATTCAAACAGACCACCGGATATAATCTTTGTAACTGATGCTCATGAGAACGTAGTAAGGGAGCTCATAACGGCGCCCTATTCAGACCTTGGTTCTGTCCTGGTAGCTTCATCTCACCTAGACCCGAGTGTTCCCATACTTTTTCCGGAAGGAAAACGGTTCTTTTTCGCTTCCTTTCCAAACCCGCAAGCGTCCCAAGCAGAAGGCCAACTCTATGGTCATATTGTACGGTGTATGTCAGGACCTCTTGATGAAGGCATATCCCAGTTCGGCACAGTTCTTGGTCAGCAAATAGCATATCCCCATCTTCTCCGTTCTCAAAATAAAATACCTCCCAACTTTCAAATCTTTTTAGCAGGGGCCGACGAGTCCTTTTCCTTTGGCACAAGGGGAGATTTTCACCGAGTGGATGAACACTTCTACACTGATAGGGGGACGTGGAAAAGGAGGGAAAGGGACCCTCTCCTCGATGATCTTAGAAAAAAGGGAAACATCGTTAAGTTTCGAGGATTGGAAACTACCCGTCAACTCATCCGATATGCTCAAGCGGTAATGGTAGGATGGCACGCAATGAAACTTCCAATATGGTTAGGATCTCCGAAAAAATCCATCCTAAACATGCCCTCGATCTCATTAAAATCATTTCTAAAAGCGGACAAGTATCCCTTTGATGAGATTGAAGGACGATACCGAGAGTTCAATTCCGACCTGCAAAAGTTTATTGCTCAAACCCCAAACGGTCTATTAGGTTGAAAATATGCAGAAGATTGTTGGTACAAATGAAAAATTAGTTAAGGAGTTGAGCAAAAATGAAATACATGGGGAGTAAAAATAGAATTGCAAAGTGCATACTACCGATAATGCTTGCAGAGAGAAAACCTAACCAGTGGTGGGTTGAGCCTTTTGTTGGGGGAGCAAATATGATTGATAAGGTTGATGGGAAAAGATTAGGTGCAGACATAAATAAGTATCTTATTAAAGCTCTTATTCTTGTACGTGATAATCCTGAAAAAATACCTCTAAACAATCAAGAGTATACAGAAGAAATGTTCAATAAAGCCAAACTTTCTGATTTAAGCAATCCTGTTGATTGTTTTGCTATGTTTCAATATTCGTTTGGCTGTATCTTTAAGGGTTCTTGGTCAAAAAATAAACGTGGAACTGATTATGTAAAAGAATGCGTTAAAAATGTGTTGAAACAATCTAAAAATATACAGGGAGTTGTTTTAAGACCTGAAAGCTATCTTGATTTGGTAATTCCAGAAAACAGTCTTATTTATTGTGACCCACCTTATTGGGATACTGCTGGTTATAAAAATGATTATGAATTTAACCATGTGCAATTTTGGCAATGGTGTAGAGATAAAACGAAAGAAGGTCATACTGTATTCGTTAGTGAATATAATGCTCCAAATGATTTTGAATGTATCTGGCAGATGGATATTAAAAATAATATGGGTAACAATTCCACAAATAACACAGAAAAACTTTTTAGGTTAGCCAATGAAAATCTATAAAATCACAGTTGAAGTAGTTGAGACAAAAGAAAAGAAATATGAAGAAGAGGTAAACAATGAAAGTAAAAGGATATAAATTTAAACCCGAAGAAGAAGAAAAAGCATTTTATGGTATTGGTATAGTAAGTATACTATTAAGTTTTACAGCTATTATTTTATTGTGTATAACTTTTATTCAATCGGGATTTATATGGTATTACATACTTTTCGCTATTGTATTTGGAGCATGGACAATAAAACTTATAATTTATTTTCTGAAGGTAAAAGCAGACCAAAAGAAAAAAGACTTCTTTCCAATACGTCCTTGTCCTATGTGTAATTGTGTAATGCACTACGACTATACC
>WJKE01000072.1 GCA_014729275.1 Candidatus Peregrinibacteria bacterium
AATTAACTTTAACTTATTCATCCATAATAATTTGCTTTGGAATAATGTGCTCAATATGGATGGTTAATTTTACAAACACTCCAGCTGAAAGTTCTGATTTATTTAAGGATAAAAAACAAAAAATACTTTTTGTTGGCGATCTTCAGGATCCTACGGCTGTTAGCAAAAACTACTGGAAACTACTTGTCTTATCCCCTCAATTTGAAAATATTAATTTCAGCTTCATTACAATTGACGAAGTAAGTAAAAATAAAAGTATTATTTCACTTCCTGAAGTTGAAAGGAAACAAATAAGTCAAAATTTTGATTATTTGATTTCCAGTTTAAACTTTGAACTCCCCCTACATGATACATTAGAAAAAGAAGGAATAGGAGCTAGAGTCAAAGAATACATATACAAACTAAATTAATTATTTTTACTTCCTTAACCTAAAAATAATTAATATTACGATTAAAATAAAAAAGACAAAACCCACGCCTCCCTTAATCCAAATATTAACACCTCCCTCGTTATCCTGATTCAAATCAACTTCTTCAACAAGCCTAGGAATTTCTGATTCATCAAAATCATCAAATTTCTCAAAATTTTCGTCAACACTTATATTCAATTTTACCCCAACAGCTGTTGAAAATGTTAATCCCCCTTTAACATTTTCAATTCCTTCAAACTCCTTTAATTTTGCCACTATTTTCCCAGAATAACTACCCGAATCCGTATCTTCCGGGACCTGAATAAATACCGGTATAACTTTATAACTATATAAATCCATATTAATAATCTCCGAGGAATAAAAAATCCAGTCCTCAGGGATAGTATCGTGTGTGAATAACATTTCCAAACCTATAGAAAGCTCTGTATCGTAATTATATAGTATAACTTCTTCTATTATCCTTGATCCTGGTGCTGCATCAATATTAATCATTCCGGTTCTATCTAAATCTCTTAGACCAAATCTTGGAGTTACACTAAAAACAGAACCAGAATTCAATAAAAAAAACAAACAAACTGTTAATAAAGCAATTAATTTATTTTTCATTTAGACTTAGGTTTATCGAATTTAAAAGCAAAATATAAAAACAGAAAAGTTAAAACAATAAACACAAAAGTTAATATATTTCCCACCCCAACCAACAACCATGGACTTGACAATTTCTCAGCCTGTACTGTTAAATCTTTATAAATCAACCCCATAGGAGTTTGATCAATAAGAATATAAATTTTTGTTCCAATAGCCAGGTTAAACTTTATACCATCCGAACTAAATCCTGATGCTGATGGATCCACCGCTGTAGTCCTAATGAAAAGTCTATAAACACCTTTCTCAATATTTTCAGGTACTTCAATAGAAATAGGTATTACTTCAACCCCCTCAGGTGTCAACAGTCGATTTTTACGTGTAAAATCAACAGAAGGTACAGCTCCATCATAATTTTCAATAGTTTCACCTTTTTTAAGATCATATTTTAATGACTCCTCAAAAACTATCTTATATTGATGGTCAGAAAATTTATCGTGATTTTTCAGGATCAAATTTGTATTTAACTTGTCACCAGGTGATAATGCAAAAAATGTCCCACCAAATCGACCAAATTCTTCAGGTAGATTGATATTTTTATCTGATAACACTACTGAAAATGAGTTTAAGTTTAAAGTGGGAAATATTTCTTCATTATACTCATCAACTTTTTCGTAATAAAATGAATTTAAATAAATACTTCCAATGGCAATTAAAAAGAATATTGATAAAATATACACAAAATATTTTTTCAAATAAGAAGTTTTCATATTACTTTGTTTTAGGAATATATAATTTCTTACCCTCCTCAATAAAATAAGGGGCTTTCAATTTATTAACAAAAATTAATTTTTTTGGTTCAACAGAAAACTTTTTACAAATTGACTGAAAATTATCAGTTTTTTTTGCAATATAAATTTTTGATTTCGCACGTAAAGCCTTTCTCTTGTAAAATCTATAAAAAAGATATAAAAATAATGCAACAAATAGAACAAATATAATAATTAACTCTACCCAGGGGATTGAATAGACCCTTAAAAATGCATGAGCTAGTTTTACCCTATCGCCAATTGGATTTCCTTCTAAATCAAATAAAGTATAATAAATATCTGAGTTAATATTTATCCAACCATAAATTTTGCCAATATTCCGAAAAGTACTAAGCTTAGACTCCTTATCGCCTGGATAAATCTTACCTAATTCAACGTTTTCACTAAATATCTCTTCACCAGTAATGCTGGATATTTTAACATCAGAATCTAACATCAATGCAGCATTACCTAAATTTATAAATTTATATCCAAGAATTAAATCATAGTTGATTTTTTTTTCCGAGTATTTTTCAACTAAATCTAAAAACCAAAAATCTTCAAACACCAATTTTGGGATTCTTTCCCCCGCTACAGAAAATTTAAAAGGGATACCAATTGCAGTAGAAAAAACCACTCCAGCACCTTCATTATTTTTAAACTTTGTCTCATCAACTATACCAATGGATAATATTCCTGAATAGTCAGCAGGCATAATAGAATCAGGAATTGTAATTTCATAAGGCACCAACAAAACTTGCTCACCTTCCTCGGTGCCGTCTAAGGTAAAAATATCCCCGTCAGGAAAGTTAAACCATGTTTTCATATCCAAAACAGACCCACCTCCTCCCAAGGCAACAACTTTTCCAAAAGATGTGCTAAAATTAACCTGAAACTTTACCTCTTTCTGAGTTATTAGCTTCAAAATTAAAACTCCTTCAAATTTATCCCCTGCCTTAATATCATTAAAAACACTCTGGGAAGAACTATCTAAGTTAACAGTATAAATTGGAGTATCAGCATAAGATATAAAAGAAAAGCAAATTAATACGATAAAAACCAGAGCAGACAATATTAAGGACTTTTTCATTTTTTATTATTATATTTTATTTATCAAAAATTATCATTCCATCTTCGGATAAATACCCCACCCGATTTTCATCAACAAAAGCTTTAATTTTATCTGGTGTTACCCTGTATTCTTCATCAATATTTAATTCATTATTACTTATATTTTTCAGTTCAACTTGCTCATACATTGAAACTGAAGTTAAATAAATTGAAGAATCGACAAAAAAACTTAAACAAACAAAGAATATCAAGATAATAATTCCAAAAATATATTTTTTATTTTTCATGATTTTTTTTAAATTATCTCCAGTATATTGTTTTTTCAAACAAAGTCAAAAAAAACCACCTGATTTGTCAGGTGGTTTTTTAAGATGCGAAATCGGATCAAACAATTGAATGATCGGGTACTTACAACGAATATCCGTCAGTTAAAGTATATGTTGCTGAATTTGTATACGATCCTTCTCCAAGACCATTTACACCAGTATTACCTACAAAACTTGTATTTGAATAAATATATTCTGCAGGACAGGTGTTGGTAGTTTGGATAACTTCCAAATCAGAAGTCGATAAAATCTGATTAGTAAGAGTCATTGAAGACGATGAAGTACCCGGAGTACAAGTTGCACCAGTTTTAGTAGTATAAGATCTTACCGCATTGATTAAATAAAGGAATCTATACATTAGAGTATCATCTCCTGCAGTTGTACTAGCAACAGTTACATCACCGAACAAAGGATCTGTATCATCATATGCCCATACTGAATTGTCAAACTTCAAGTTAACTTCATGCCCAGATGCAGTAGTACCAGTATAATCTACAACTCTAATCCTACTTCCAGCATCTGAGTGGTTCGTTACCGAACAAGTATCATTTGATTCACCTGCAATAATACCAGTACATGAATGAGATGCAAAATTTCCACTAACCGAGATTGTAAGAGTATCATCCCCCGAAACAGAAACCTCAGCCTGTGACAAAGAACCTGTCTGAGCTGATACAACACCACTTACAGCAAGACTAAGAATAGCCATA
>WJKE01000073.1 GCA_014729275.1 Candidatus Peregrinibacteria bacterium
GATATCCACCGAGCATATGACCTGGAGGGGGTGGTTTTCATTGGCGAGCTGGTCCATGGCCTCGCTCCGCTCATCGATAGAGGAGGTGCCGAAGAGGCAGCGGGAGGGGATGTCATGGCGGTTAAACTGCTCGTCCATGTACCGGGCATGGCCTATATTGGAGCAGAAGGCCAGGGCTTTGGTTTTGCCGAAGGCGGGGAGGAAGTTTTTAAGATTATTGATGATCAAACGGGCGCGGGTATCGGTGCTTAAATGGCGTTCCAGTTCCTGGTCATCGTATCCGGTGCCGGTCCAGCGGATAGGGGTATAATCGGTGGGATCATAGATGGCGAAATACTGGAAGGGCGCCAGCCAGCCTTTTTCGACAGCGTCGAAAAGGCGGGTCTCATAGGCCACGTTATAATCGCAGAAGCGGAGCACATCGCGCCCGTCCATGCGTTCCGGAGTGGCGGTCATGCCGAGAAAGAAGCGGGGTGTGAAATGATCGATCACCTTCTGATAGGACGCGGCTGCGGAATGATGGAACTCATCGACGATGATATAGGCGAAGTGATCCGGCGTAAATCTGTTGAGGACTCTGGATTGGGAGAGGGTCTGGACGGTGGCGAAGACCGAGGAGTCGGGGGCGAAGGCTTTTTTTCGCTCCTCGCGGGAGGAATTGCCGGTGAGGATGGTGCCGAAGGCGGGGAATAAGTTCTCGAGATTTACATAATGTGATTTTTATGAATAAATGGAGTGAAGCAAGAGTATTATAAAAGTAGAATTCGTCTATCCCTATAAATTAAAAAAAATTACTAGAATTAGTAATTTTCATTTTCCTCAATAATATCCTGCCTTCTTAATTCCTCCATGATTATACTTTTTGTTATATTCTGCAAATTCACTTCTGACATTTTTATCATCTTTATTGTGCAATTTTTCAGTAGTTCTCTAGCTTCGTTTTCAGATTTCTGTATCCAATCGTTCAAGGGGAATTTTGCATCAAGTTCATCGTAATCAATATTTCGATATTTTGACTTATCTTCGTCTCTAAGGAATCCCTTGCATCTTTCCAGTAAATTCTTTTTAAATAATAAATAATCTATAGAAGATTTGAAGTTTTCTTTTGTGTAGTATTTCTTTTTATCATTTTCCTGCAAAATTCTCAATATAATCTTTTGATATGCTGGCCATTTTTTTGGGTCCGTGCCTTTGATAATCAATGGACGCAAATCTTTTATGATGTAGACCCAGGCATCCATTTGTACTTTATTTATTGACGATAAAAATTCATCAATACTTTTATTAAATTCCTTTAATTCTTTAAAATAATCAAAAGCCATTAATAAGCCTATTTGAAAAGCTTTCGTCCTAAAAGAATCAAAAACTTGATCAATATCCTTCTGTTCCCAATTTTTTTTGCATTCTTTTTTAGCTAAATAATAACGATCGTTGTCAAACTTATCTTCAATTTCTTTAATAGCAGTTAGATATTTGTTAATTTTTTTATTTTCTTTTTTTGGCTTTTTGGTTTTGAAGGTATAATACAACCCTTCTCCACCACAAAAAACTTTTTCCCATACTTCAGTCTGGGTAGAATTCATCTCCTCATGATACCAATGTTCAATAGAAGAAGAAGCTTGAAGATGGAATTTGCATAACTTAAATTCATTGAATATTTTGTATATTGATGCATTTAATTTTTCTAAATATTCATTTTCAAATGTTCTTATTTTATTTGTATCTTTGATGAGTATCTTAGTTTCATCTTCTTTTTCAGTATAATTTATATCTTTTTGGGTAAACTCTCCATCTCCAAAAACTTCCTCAAATTCAATTAAATGTGCTTTACTAGTACGGGTAACTTGATAAACATCTAGTTTATGATAATGTCTGGTTCCAAATAATAGCCAATAAAATATATCATGTATAAATTGTGGTGTAGTAAGAGAAAATTTATTTATTGTTCCTTCAACGATATCGGAATCAATATCAAAGGCTGAATGTAACAAAGAAAAAACTTCAGCTTTAAATGTTTTTACTCGTGCTAAATAAGAGTAGAAAAATCTAGTTAAAAGTGAATCAATCTCATTATCGTTTAAAAGTATAGTTCGTGCCTCACTGACTTTTCTTGCGGTATTATTTACATCAACAAATAATCTTCGTGAAATCAATGCAGGATCAATTGTTTTATTTTTTGCTTGTTTATTTTCAAACCAAATCAAAGTCACTGGCAGGTCAGCCATGTACTTTTTAATAGTTTGATCTTCTTTGTAAAAGGCAGAATACAGTTCGTTTTTATTAGTTTCAAAAAAAACACCTCCCACAACTCTGAATGCATTCGCTCGGTGTTGGCCATCAAGAACAATGATTTCAGTTTTTGCTTCATCAATTTTTAGCATTCCCAAATTCGAGTCGTTAAATCCATTCTCAGTTTTCACCCTATATTTTTCAACAGTCCAGTAGCCATCAAAATCAATTTTAGTTTTTGTTTCGTTTGATTTGTCAATTTTTTTTGTTGGGTATTTTGTAGTTTTCTCTTCGAGAAAGTCTTTTGGAATAAGAACACCTAAGATCGCTGGGAAGAAGACAATATCAGAAATTTTACCTAGCAAATATGGTATAAGTTCACTAGATACTCTTTGATCATTTAAATCTCTTTGCAGTAACGAATTGAGATCTTTAAGTTCACCTGGATTTACTTTTTCACGCATAGGAGAAAGTTGCTCTAAGAGTGCATATTCACCGCTTCCCGGATCTTTTGCATTAGCAAAAGTTGAGAAGTAATTAATAATAATCTCTTTATTTTTAGTTTCGAATGTTCCAAGCATTCCAGTCACATCGATTGTTCGTCTTTTTGTTTCCATACCAACAATTTCCATCATAGCCTCCCAAAGAGTGGTGCATAGGTCCTATTTAAATAATATTCTATAGTTTTTAAACTTTCAATCTCAAATTTTTTTTCTGCAAGTATGATTTGTACATATATAACACTCATTGTTATCTCATTTAATTTTTTTAGAGCGGCTCCTAATCTTTCTCCAAAATAAGTTGATTCTTCATCGGTGTCAGGATTAATTTGATTGCTATCAAAACTATTTTTTTCCTTGTTGCTAAAAAGTTTGCGTTGTAATTGATCACTATGAATTTCCAATCTGTGATATAAACTATTAGATATACCGATATAAAGAGGAGGACAAAATAATTTAGTTGCTTTTTCAATTAAATCAAGTTTATCCATTGGAAATTGCATAATTGTCTTATCTATTTTTTTTAAAGCTTCTGCTTGTACTTTTCCTTTATAGTAATCTTGAAAGTTTCCTTTTAGCTTCACATCAAATCTTTTTTGTTTGAACAACTTGTGATAGTTCAGTAAATCCATATTTCTATTAAATTGAATACGCCAACAATAGATTCCTGGCTCAGCTGGAATATTCCAAAATTCATTTAAAAAATATATGTTTTTCATTATGTTTCCTTCACAAATGGCAGATGGCGCAGCCTTCGGCTTCATCTATGGTTGAAACTTTGTAGCGTTCCTCGAGTGCTTCAATATCATCCAGGGTTTTTCCTTCGACCCAGGTGAATTTCTTTTTGCCTTTTGTTTTTTCGTATTGTTTTGCTTTTTTGAAATATTTAGGATGCTTTTCCATTAATCCCTGCCATTCTCCTATTTGCTGGTAAAAACAGAAATAGCAGCCGGAGCGGGAACGCCATTCATAATAATCAGGAAGGCCGAGGCCGGATTTTGATAGAATTTTTTTAACATCAGCAAGATTAATATCTTCGTCTTTGAAAGGGAACACAGGGATAATATTGGGTTTTTGGGAGATTTTCGGGGGTTTTTTGGGGACATACCCTTCGCGGTCTTCATCTGCTCTTATGGCGATATAGCTATAGGCCTGGGAATCACCAACATACTGTTCGAAAGGAATGATCTTTAAAACTTTTGTACACCAGCGGGCGCGGGGACTAGGAAGAAATCCTCCATAGAGTTCGTTCAAATAGACATCAAAGGCTTTTCTCCCTGGCTTGCGTTCGATATTCATATAATCGAGCGCATTAATTCTGACAATTTCTTTTCCTAGAAGCGCCTCTAAGCGATCCAAAAACTCATATGTCTCAGGTAATTCGCAGTCCGTATCCGAAAAAACATATTCCGCGTTAAGTTCAGGAAAATTATTTCGCATATATATTGCAAGAGCAGCAGAATCTTTTCCGCCTGAAACCGGTATTATATGGCGGCTTTTTTTGTCAGGTAACGCTTCTTTTAAATGAATCATTGTGTTTTCTCTTTTTTTAGATCTTCGATGACCTTATCGGCTTCTTTTTTCCCAGCGATGTTAATTAGTTTATTGTAAAGAAATGTCATCCTCGATTTTGCCAGGTTTTTAATCCCATTGAGGGATTCTTTATCGGGCTGTAGATCTTGGCCGTTTAGTACAATTTCTTCTAATCTGTTAACGGTATCATGTACTTTTCTATCAAAAGCTGAGATGGCGGCATCATCCCACCGGTTAACAGTGCTGCTAAGCAGAAGACTAGATAGCGAATCAATTAATTTATAGCTATGATCATATTTTATTTTTAACCGGTTTACAAAAGCCCTGATGATATCATCGCTTATTTTATTGATGATTTTTGGAGGAAAATATGAACTCCAAGTGGTGGCTTGGTTTATAATATTGCTTTGGTCTGCGCCGTTAAATTGCAGTGCACTCATGAGCGAATCAATAGCTTGATTGTAATATTTACGGTTTATATTCTCAAGTTCTTGTTTTGCCTTGGATAAATTATCGATTATCTGGTCAATTTCAGTTATTTCATAAAGTGAAGGGATTTTGAAGAAGAAGAGCTGTTCTGGGTCTTTTTCTTTCTGCAGGATTTTTTGTAGCTGCTGAATCCCCCCCGAAAATTGCTCTGATGTTAAAGCTGCTTGGGGTAAAGTGGTTTTCCATAATTCGACTGCATCGTAGCATTTTCTTAATAGATCCATTTCCCGGGGGCTGACATTTTCTTCGGGAGCAAAAAGTATATAAATATTTTTTAAAAATTTGATTCTTTTCTCATCGAGTTTATGAACGTTTATTGTATATTCATTCGGATTTTTGCAAATATCTTCAATGGTTGAGGGCAGGATGTCGTTCAGGTACTCGCCCTTTTTATTCATGATGCTAAGTGAGCTGGGAAACGCACGGAGGGCCGAAGCGATTAGAATCGGCATGACGCCTGACCGCATACCATAAGGCGGCTGCTTGAGTTTTTCAAAGAAGGGTTCGAATTTTTGATTTTCTTTATATTCAGTAAAAAACTTTTTAAACTCCGTCCATGCATTTTTTAATCCTGTATCCTTTAGGTCTTCAGGCTGTGCAAAATACCAAATCACCCTGTCCTTTTCTTGTTTTTGTCTGTATAGTCCTGTGTTGAGAAGAATTGTACGGAACATGGAAACATCAGGAGTATACCCTTCCAACCCTAGATCTTGGATGCCGGCTCTATCGAGTATACCGAATAGGAGTTTTTTTCTGGCGTTAACTAAAGTTTTGCGCGGATTTTTCCGGTTAATCATTTCATTGTTCAGCTTAGGTGTGGAGTTAAAGATTTTTTCTGTTTTTTGAGAAAGAAATTGGCGGAATTTTTTGGGGCTGTCTATTTCTGTTTCCTTGCCCAAATAGATGAATCGGGGTCCTTTTGGAGACGGATTGACTGCGATGTCTACAATCTTTTGGAGATATTCGGTGGAATCATCTGACAACTGTTGTATCTCCGGCAATACTAGAGGATCAGATTCAATTAAGCCGGCATCGCTTTGGATTATGTGGTAGCAATAGACTTCTAGTGCTAAATCAAAGAGATTGCTTTTGCTTTTCGGTATCGCCCAGATGATTTGTTTATGTTTGCCGTTCTGCTTGATGAGTTTAATACCCTTTTCTTTTTCTTTGTCATTTCTTGGAAGGAAGTAATAGATTTTCCCGTCTTCTTCCGGGCTTAATTGCGTGTTTTCTATATTTTTTTCGAGAATATTCTCGAGTTCCTCATAATCAATATAAATGCCTCTGAAATATCTTTGGATACAATAATCATTATTGTATTTAATGGGTTTCCAATTTATTGGCTCAATTTCTTTTCTCAGAAAATCAATGAGATTGAATTGAAAGGCTTGTCGATTTTTCTCCTCTTCAAGTCTTCCGGCGATATCTACGTCCGTGCCGTGCCAAACAGATATTGAGTTTGTATGTTTTCTATATAAAAGAAGCTTTTTGTCAATTAAAGATTTTATAATTCGCTGGACTTTTTTTTCATCTCCCCAATATCCAAGTAGAGCGGCAAGGAGGTACTGGGTGGAGGTTCGGGTTCGTTCCCCGCTCATTCCAATGCCTAAAAGGCATGCTGTTTTCAGAGCTTTAATTTCTTCCGGTGAATCTGCTTTTTGAATGGCGCTTTGGGTTTCGAGCCACCGGTGATATGTCCCGCCGAATGAGCTGTCCATGCTCATAGAATGAGAAAAATAATCAAATAAATCTTCAACATTGACTGGCTTTGATAGATCCACAGCATTTAAAAAAGTAAAAAGAGTTCTTTCATGCTGCGCGATTCGGGAGGCTATTCTGGGGAGTAAATAGAGAGTAATAGGCTCCATGGGATATGCAGTTCTTAAGAGATGATGAAGTTCCGGATTGGAAAAATCTTTAAACAAATCTAATTCACGCAGTTTAGGTATTATTGTGCCTGTATCGATTTTATTGAAAAGCGTTAATTCATGAGGAATATTGCTGATGACATTTGCAATAAGAGAATAAATTTCTTTGCTATTATCAACATACTGAATTGTGTGGAAGCGGCCTTCTATTTTACGCCACTCTTTTTTTATAGATTGCGGGGACTTTCCGGCATAATTCATTAAACTCTGGTGGAGAAGCAATCCGACAGTAAAAGGAATGGCATTAAACCGCGCTGCAAATTCGGCTATCATTTGGATGTCGTTTAGTTCCGCAGCTCTGCCTTCAGCGAGTAATATTTCCAGGTGACGGCCGAATTCATCCCAGAGGAAAGAAATCCTGTCTATTTTTAGTTCAGGTTTTTTTTCGATGATATTTTTTATGGAGTCGAGTGTCGATTTCACATCAGAAAAATCGTTTTTAAAAAGTGTCTCATAAGGGTCAATTCCAAGTCTTTCCAGCGAATCTCCGATGGCTGTTTTGATAGCTTCGGGTAAATTTCCTTGATATCCCTGCAGGGCTATGACAAGACCATGTTTATTGCTTTTTATTCGTTCTTTGAGGATTTTACCTAATGGCTTTGACATAAAGGAAATTTTGTCACCGATCTTTTTTAAAACGGGTTTTGCTTTTTTGCTGTTTTCAATAAGCTGTAACATATAGGTAGCTGTGAGAGACTTTCCTGACCCATAGGGTGCTGAGATGAGCAGTGCTTTTTCATTTTTAAGACCGAGCAGATGCTCAACTAGGACTATTGCTTTGCTTGTTGGATAAAAATGGGATATTCGGTCTGGCTTATCAGCATCATATAAAATATTAATTGAGCGTAATACTTGTTCAATACCAACTATCTCTTTATTTGAATGCGAACTCATTGATCTATCCCTGAAATGTAATAAGTTTTTGCCCAAGTCATTGATGGCTTATTCATGGTTTTGACAAGCCGATCGCCAGCCAATCCGAGCAATTCCAGATACTTTCCCTCATATTGCTTTTCGAAAGAGAGAAGAAGTTCGAACAGATCTTCATTATTTAATGCGAAGATCTTACCCGGTCCGTTTTTAAGATTGACTAAATCGAAAAAGGGAATTTCCAAGGTTTCATTATCTGGGACCATGTCATTTGATTTGTGAGCGAGAGCAAGAGAATATAAGAACGTGAAAAGGTTAATGTCTTTCTTTTCTCTTCGGATTTGGTAGTAACCGGATTGCCGATAATAGTTCATGAGATTTAATTCAACGAGAGGAGATTCAATCTCATCCTCCGGGTCTTTTTTCTTGGAAGGGATTTCTTTGGAATAACTGTTGAGGAAGCAGCTCAGATCTCTATCTAAGGTCGTGTTTGATGGATTTCGGCTCGATTTCATGGATTCGTTTCTGATCAAAGCTTGAAGGCATACTTGCTTTTGAAACCGGTCAAGATGAAAGTTATTGAAGAACCAATTCCAAGTGGCGGCTTCATTTGGAGAATTGACGAGGTTGGCATGTATGATCCACCACGTACCTCTATCAAGAAAATAAGGATCATTTTTCCATACCATTTTTGCTAAATCAGTTGGAATAAGATTTTTTGTTGTTATCATTTTTTTGCTTTTGCCCGGGACTTTTTTTTTCTCCGCCAAACCGGTTGCCAATAGCCAATGATTTATTGATTTAGCCATATTACGGCCTACACCGAGATAATCTGCAGCATTTTTATGAATGAGTTTTTCACTGTCTTTTTCACTCATTAGGAAGTTCAGGCCTTTGTACAGCCAGCCTTCGCGGATTGTAAATGTCTGATGGCCTCCGTATCTCATGTTATCCTCTATTTAGAAATGATAGGTTTCGAATGCGGTCCACTTTGTTTTTTATTTCATTCACAGCAAAATTTATTTCTGATTCGTCATTGTCGATTCCAAAACTGAAGCGGATGGAGCTGAATGCTTCATCCTCATTTAATCCCATTGCCTGCAGAACATAAGAAGGTTCGGGAATCATGCTGGTGCAGGCGGATGTTTGGGAACAAATAATCCCGGCTAAATCGAGCTGGGCGACTAAAGCCCTGCCGTCTATTCCTTTAAATCCAAGGTTGGTTGTATTTGGTACTCTTGCTCCTGTGCAGCCATTGACAAATACATCTGGTATGTTCTGAAGAATCATCTCTTCGAACTTATCCCGCAATGTTCTAAGATGCAGGATTGCGTTTTCAAAGTCATTGGCTCTTTCTTTAACAGCGGCGTACAATCCTCCTATGCCGATTAGATTTTCTGTCCCTGCTCTCTTGTCGAATTCTTGCTCGCCTCCCCATATTAGAGGTCGAATAAATGATGGATTTTTTGCATAAATGATGCCGATTCCTTTGGGAGCGTGTAATTTATGTCCGGTGAAGGATAAAAAATCCAAGTCAATTTCATTAAGGTTAATTTTGCCTCTTCCAACCATTTGGGCTGCGTCAGAATGGATAAGGCAATTGTATTTTTTAGCGAGCTTGCTGATCTGTTCGATAGGTTGAATGATTCCGGTTTCATTATTAACCCATCCAATTGAAAGTAGGGAGTTCGGATTCATTTTTAAGATATCTTCAAGATCATCTAGTTTGATTATTCCGTCTTTTTCAATAGGAGTGAAAATGATTTTTACTCCTTGAGTTTCGAGATATTCACAGTTTTTCAGAACTGAGCTGTGCTCGATTGGAGAAGTGATGATTGTTTTATTTGTTTCTCTCCACACTAATATAGACTGTAAAATTGTGGAGTTTGACTCAGAGCAACCGCTTGTGAAAATAATTTTTTTTGATTTCGTATTCAGAAACCGAGCAATTTCCTCCTTTGCATTTTGAATCAGGTTTCTTCCGAAATCACCCATTGTGTGAGAACTTGATGGATTTCCGTATGATGTGTTGATTATTTTTGTTACTTCTTCAATCACAGGTGGAATTAATTTTGTGGTTGCATTATTATCAAAGTAGATATTCGTTTCATTCATTTCTGGAAACACTTTTATTGCTGTCTCCAGTAATTATAATACATTAATAACACATTTGCTAATATTATCAAGATAATTTTTGTTATTTTTTTTTAAGTTATTGATTTGAAACAGCTTGCGTTTTCATGCTGCGATTCATTCAGCGAGATCGTCTAAGATCCCCCATGGGCGCTGACGCGCCCTGGGGATGACAGGGGGGTGGTAATCCACCCCGCGGTCCGGCCGCGTTATTGTCTTCCTTTTCAGCGCTTTGTAATTTTTGCGTTCTGGAGAAGGAATCGCTTAGAATGGACTTTTTTCCGTAAGAACCTTTTTTTTTCTCCTTGCGTATAAAGAGGGGATGGAGAGTATTAAATGAGGACAAAACCCATATGAAAAACACATTAAAAGC
>WJKE01000074.1 GCA_014729275.1 Candidatus Peregrinibacteria bacterium
ACACTTAGGTATTTCAATGAAAAACGTCCGCAAAAAACCAAACATTTTTACCCGCCACTCAAATTCGGAATCCTTAAATTCCGCTTACATAAACAGAAACTTAACTACACTGTCCTAAATGTCTGAAACTACTACATTAATTTTAAAAAAATACTTAAAACAAACATTAAAATACACCTAGAAAGATATCTGGTTACTATAGGAATTCAGGTTAACTTTATTAATCAAACTATCTTAATTTTATAGATATTATAAAGTTTTTTGTCAATATTGTATTTATTTTTTTTGATAAAAAGGTAGTTTGCTGTTAATTTAAGCGCTAATTTTTATTACAAGCAATGGAAACACAAGCATTTCAGGAGGAAGTAGATATGGAAATATTGGCTGAAGAATGTGAAGAAGCAGGCGCATATTCTTTTAAAACTTTGATAAGATATCTATCAAAAAATAATATTGAAACAACTACTGCTAGGCTTATTGACGTTTACAATATGCAGCTTGAAGGCAGAGCTTTTCCATTCCTGAATTGGATGAGGTTACGCTAGATGGACTTGTAGGCTATCTTTTAGCCCAAAATTTAATTGAAAGAGAGAGAGAAGAGGATACAGCACTTGATACGGTTTTACTCGAAGAGATTCTTGAACAATACGGGCCAATACTGTTTACCAGGCTAGTTAATTGCCTTTTAAGAGCCGGAGTGCTTATGACAAACGGTTCAGTATTGCAATTTTATACAAAAGAGCTTAAAAAAATGAAAAGGTTCAGTCTAAATCCGACCATAAAAGGAGTAGGCATTAAAAGTTTTCTGGGGCTGGAAGAATACCTCTTTGAAATTGGCAAAATAACAGAAAAACAATACGAGAATATGATTAAAATAAGGGGGCAGCAACGAGCAACTCGTGAAGCTACCAGAAACTGCGTTTGATCTATCTCTAAAATTTGTGTAAATATTATCCAGCAAATTAACCTTAAAAAAATGAAGAAAACATTTATATTAATACTTACAGCTTTGTCGCTTACAGCATGCGCGACAGGACCTGATGAAAGTATTGACGTATCTACACTTAGCGACTGCTCTGAGCTTGGATGGGGCTGGGAAAAGTACGAAAACAACTCAACAAGCTTAAGCTTTTGCTACAAAGACAAATGGGGAACACCGGATTTGCAGGAAACCCGCATTTCTCCTGAAGCAAAAGAAGGCAACAAATGGTATTTAATCTTCCCAAACAATATTGAAAATGTGCCTCAGATAAATTACGCGACAAAAGATTTTAAACGACTTGGTGATAGCGATGTTCCACTTGGTCCCGACTACTCAAAAATCGATTTTACCTTAAGCGATGAGGAGTTGATACCGCTTTTTTATATTTACGATGAAGATGAAACAGTTGAGATTGAGAGATTAAAAGTTGACGACGTAGATGTATTAAAGGTATCGAACACTTTTGTAGATAGGTACACACTTGAGGATAGGACAGTTATAAATTACTTTGTACCAAATGCTCCAATCAAAGATAAAGAGCATAATTTAAATGTGCTCTCATCACCTGGAATGGACGAAAACATTAAATTCATGGTTAAGACAATGAAGTTTTAAGAGTTACTTGACTTATACGGCAAATTAGTTTAAGGTTGAATTTCAAAGAATCTAAATAACCAAAAACATCATGAAAAAAATAATAACCATGTTTTTAAGCTTTATATTGCTTGCACCAACAACTTTCGCAAGCTTTAGCGATGTACCACAAACTCACCACTTATACAAATCAATAACCTGGCTTGAAAATGCGGGAGTAGTCGAAGGTTATTATGATGGAACCTTTAGGCCTGATGCAGACGTAAATCGTGTTGAATTCTTAAAAATGCTTTTTGAAACAATGCAGCAAGATAGCTATCACACAGTACTAAAGCTCTTTCCGGATGTGCCAAGAGGTGAATGGTATACCAAATACGTAGAAGAAGCGATTACTAGCCAAATTGTAGATGGATATCCAGATGGAACCTTCAGACCTGATAATCCAATTAATTTCGCGGAAGCAGTAAAAATTGTTACAAATGCATTTTTTGACGTGGATAAACTTTATGGAACAGGAGCAAATTATTATGCCTGCAATACTGTTGGCCTAGATGAATATCCTTCTGTTGATACAGATCAATGGTACTGGAAGTATTTACATGTTGCAGATGAGCTTTGCATACTGAATTTTGATTCTACTGCAAACATATGGGAGACAAAAAGCCACAGGGATGTATTTGGAATGATTGATTATGACCCTGCGACCGAATTGAGCCGAGGTGATATGGCGGAATTTTTATATCGTGCATTAGTAATTAGGGATAATGAGCTGGATAAGTACGAAAGTAGCTACATCCCAACAGTAACTGAATAAATTAATGAACAAATATGCGGATAATATCCATTTCAGTTTTAGCTACAACAATAACCTAATAAATTAATGAACAAATTTGCGGTGAATATTAGATTAAAGTTTGCAGAGAGAGGTTAATCAATTAGAGATAAAAAAATATTGACTTTAAAACAATGATTCGTATAATCAAAATAAATATAAATTATTACATGCGACATTTCTGCGCACAAAACATTATTAGCCTGAATCTGATTATTATCCCTGATAGGGTGAGGTGATGCGCATGTAATAAAATGAACACACATCCCACCCTGAAACAAAAGGGTGATTTTTTTGTATTATCTTTAACCCAAAAAATATGTTTGAACACACACCAAGTAGCAACGCGTTTGTAGAAACTGCAAACCGGGAAGAAAGGGGAGAGGAAAGCCAGGAAGTTTCGGACCTAGCAGTTGAGACAATGGCAGCAATGTTAAAAGCCCGCCAATGGATGGACGAGTTAGATAGAGGCTTATTTGCAGGCACAAGTAACGAAGTGGTAAATCAAGCTACTGAAGCTTCGGATGAAACACCAGAAACACTTGGAAATTACTTTGAGACAAGATTTGATGAGTTAAACTTTTAAAGTTCAACTTCTACTGTAATTGAGGATGATCTTGTGGTCCTAAAAACTGAAGTGGGCCGCTGATCATCCATTGCAGTCAGAGTATACAAAGCCTTCTCGTAGTATTCAGGATCAAAATCAAATGTTAGTTTGAAGATATTGTTGCGGTACATTAAGTCAGCCGCATAAAATTCGTAATTTTCCTGAAGCTGAAAATCGTCCCCGGATGGCAGGATATTAAATGTTTTTTCTTCCAAACAGGGGGTAGTGTCATCAATAAAACATAGTTGCACACCAACTTTGTAGTTGTTCACGGCAATTCCCTTAAATACAAAGACATTTGTATCTTCTTCGTCTAGGCCGCTTAAAACCAGTTCTTCAGGGGACATAATTACGTCTTCTTCAATGGTTGTACCCTCTTCTTCAGTTGGGGTAGGTAATTCTGTTTCCTCAGCAGAACCTGGGATTTCTCCCGGCCAGAGAATTTGCGGGGTCTCAAGTGGTGTTAAATAAGGGACAACTAGATCAGTCTGAACCTCCGCTTTATCCTTAAATCGAACATCAAGAGTGTATTTAGATAAGCGGTTAACGTCGTCCCGATTTTTAATGTAGTCTGTAATAACACATTTATGGGGGATGACAGTAAGTTCGCAATCAGAAACAGGATTGCCTTTGTCATCCAAAAGAAGCATTTTTTCAGGTTGTAGAGACTTATCGAGCAGATTTACATCGTTTAAATCAGTGGAAGCAGGTTGTTTTAAGGATAAATCCGGCCTTTCAAGCAATATATTTAGCTCGACGTCGCTATCAGCAATGTGGATGGAGTGGAGTGAATAGTTAAGTTCAGGATCACGTTCTGGTGTAAACAAGCAAGCCGGCAAAAAACAGAGAACAGCAAGAATATAAGTAATTTTTTTAAACATAGGAAAATTTAGATTTATTTAAGTATACATAAAAAATGACTAGACTTTAAATATTCTTTTACATATATTTTAAAGCGCAATCTAATGCGGAGAGGTACCCAAGTGGCTGAAGGGGCGGGATTGCTAATCCTGTAGGTCGGAATCTTCCGGCGCGGGGGTTCAAATCCCCCTCTCTCCGCCA
>WJKE01000075.1 GCA_014729275.1 Candidatus Peregrinibacteria bacterium
GCAGAAAACAGGTGGCCTGACTGCAAAGAAAAATTTGAGTGTTTTATGAATCACGAAAAACATTTTATAGGACATCTGCAAAAAAATAAGGTTAATAAAGTGGTACCACTTGTAGACATGATACAGTCGGTAGATTCAATCGAACTTTTAGAAAAAATAAATTCTACATCAAAGCTTAATAATAAGACAGTTAATTTTTTATTCCAAATAAATATTTCTCTGGATCCCAAAAAAAGTGGAATTCATCCGGAAAACATTGAAAAAATAATTGAAAAATATAAAGAAGCATCATTTGCTAACACAAAACTTTGCGGCCTAATGACAATGGGGGAAGCCGCGGAACCGGAAGTTAGGCGAAACTACTACAAAAAATTCAAATCCCTCTTCGACAGCATAAACAATAAATACTTTGCGGCTTCCCCCTTATCCCTCCTCTCAATGGGAACAAGTTCAGATTTTGGAATAGCATTAGAAGAAGGGGCAACAATGGTTCGCCTGGGAAGAGCCATGTATAATCTTGATAAAAAAATCTAAATAAGAAAGAATAGAATCAACCTAACCCTTAATAAATGCAAAACCCAATAAACATTCTAATAGAGGAACATAAATTAATTACGCGCTTTTTGTCGGCTCTTGAAGTAAAGGTAAAAGAAATGGAAACCGAAAACCGCCTTGATGAGCAATTTATAGACATTATAACGGATTTTTTTGGGTCTTTCATTGATAGATCTCACCATGGCAAAGAAGAAGATATATTCTTCAAAATTCTTGCACAAAAAGAGCTCGACGCAGAAATGAAAGAAATAATTATCAAACTGGAAAATGAACATGAAATGGTAAGAAAATACATATCGCAAATAATTAAATCAAAATCAGCTTATTTAAATGGTGATTTAAATGCTCTGAAAACAATTATTCTGGATCTCAACGCATTTCTAAAATTATATCCGCAGCATATCAAAATAGAGAATGATTATTTTTTCGAAAATGGAATTAAGTATTTATCGGTTGCAGAACAAGAAGAAATGCAGAATAAATTCAACACTCTCCACCCACCTGCAATTTTACAAAAGTACATTGCACTCGTTGATAATCTCGAAGCTAAATAAAAGGATTATAAGCCCATTGAAGTAATGCCTGCCTTTGCTTTGGTCTACACTTCAGATCTTTCTTTTCACAATTCTTCAAAACCTGTGCTTTATGCCTATTAAAAGCTCTCCACCGTTTTATTTGACGCGAATCCAAAACTTCATCCCTCCTGCCAATATAGTATCGGCAATACCACTGAAACCAACCTCTTACATCCGGATCTTCAGGCAAAATCCATCCTTTACGCTTCCACACTTTTAAAGATTGTCTCGATTTAATCTTAAAACGATTTTTACTGATATCCGGCTTAGCTGGCGAAAGTTTTTTAATTGCTCCCTCAAACCATTCTCGTGGAAATTCCTTATAACAATCATTCAGATACTTTCCCTCAAAAACACCATACTTTAGCATTTGAGCCGGACTAAGCTCAGGAGTAAAATCCTCATGAAAATTTTTGCCAACTTTTTCTTGTAGTATATATTTGTATCCCTTTTGCATATTATCGCTAACACGAATTTCATCACCAACCTTAAAATCCTTAATACTCCGGGATTTAGTTAAATCAATTTTTTGCATGCCAAAACAAATATTTTTCTCATTCTAGCATTTTAAATTTTATAAATCGAAGTAATTTCAAATTTATCCAAGGCCTCGTAATAAATATCCTTGCTGTAAACTGAATTGCTAATCATTGGAGAACGCGACCTTATCATTATACAAAAGTCTACAACGCTCCTCAATAAAGAAATATTATCAGTTGTAAGAATATAATCGGGTTTATATCGGTCAGAAGAAAGTCGCATTAAACTATCCAGAAAAAGTTTTACTCTTCGCAAAAATGAAGGATCCCCCAGTTTTTCACTTATATTAAAATCATTCGAATATAATTCTGCTTGACCTAGGGCTTTTGCCATTTGCCTCCCCAAGGCAACAAACAATTTAAAACTATCCTCATTTGAACTGTATTCAAATTTTCCAAGAAGAGTCGCGGCATTTTTATAAAAAATCTCTTCAAAAGAAGGATTCACCAAATTAAGACAAAACGATATAGCATTATTAATTCGTGCAATAAAATTATTTGGCAGTGATTCCTTACTGTTCTCGTTGTAAGCCATTTCAGTTAGCAGATCCAAAAAAGCATCTGCCTCTGATTTCAAGGATTCAATTTCGAAATCTGTATCAAGACCATAAGTTTTCTTGGCTACATCAAATAAAATATTAATTCTATTGAAGTACAAAGTTTTTTCCAACAATAGGGGGATTCCCTGCATTTCAGTATTCTCTGAAATAAATTGATTACTTTGGAAAAACACAAAAGAATGTAGATTAATTAAATCTTTTCTATTAGCTTCATGAATTTCATGCGATGGGCTTAAAAAAGTGGGAATAGATTCTTTAATTAAAGTATAATGAAAAATTAATGATTTCAGTTTGGATTTTTCATTCTCAGCGTATTCAAAAACATCTTTCATAGATGACTTTTTTCCTAATTCTCGAATATTTTTTAGTCTATTAGCAGTTTGAATTAAAACCATTCTCTCGAGATCTGTTTCAAAATATGCACCTAATTCTCCAAAAGCTGGAAGTGGCATAGAGCTTAAGGCCAGCATTAATTTCTCTGAATCCAAATTTGACTCCAGTACCTGTAAACGGCGCAATCTTCTTGTAAAAATAAGTTGTTCGCCAAGCAGGTCAGGGAATTCCGGTTTATTTTTTAAAGCTGTGGCCGTTTTTAGAAATTTTTTAATCATATCGAGATTTTTTGGAAGTTTAGCCGGTTCATCCAATTCTGTATCAGCCGGTAATCTACCCTCATCAAGATTTCCCAAAAGTTGAGTAGGCGCCTTGCTAACAGTAAAAACACTAAGTTGATTTGTTTGTAAATCCTTTAATAATTTACTTTTTAACGCAGGCGCATTATCTGTAACAATTCTAATAAGGTGATCTCTATCTTCAACTCCAAAACCGGTAGAAAATCGTAAGTTGTCATTTAAAAGCATATCTA
>WJKE01000076.1 GCA_014729275.1 Candidatus Peregrinibacteria bacterium
GTTCCCCCCAAGAAGGCATAAATTATAAATTCGAAGACTAAAGTTTCTCCATAACTTCATCCGAAATTTCCACATTTGTATAAACACTTGAAACATCTTCCTCGTCTTCAAGCATTTCAATAATTTTAATTACTTTTTGCGCGTCCTGTTCATTTGAAATTTCAACCGGATTATTAGGGAAATAAGATAATTCCGCTTTCTCAATTTCAAACCCCGCAGCTTCAAGTTTATCCTTAACCTCCATCAATTTTACATCCTGCGTAATAATCTCAAATTTTCCGTCCTCAATTGTTAAATCCTCAGCCCCCGCATCAACTACCTCAAGCTCAGCTTCTTCAGGATTCTTATCACCAAGTTTCGCTAGTATCAGCCCCTTTCTTTCAAACATCCATGCAACTGTTCCAGCTTCCCCCATATTGCCGCCGGATTTTGTAAAAGCGGTCTTAATTGCAGCCACTGCACGGTTTCTATTATTTGTAATCACCTGCACATAAAAGGTAGAATTTGCAGGTCCAAAGCCCTCATACATAATCTCTTCCAAAATTTCTGCACCCTTGCCGGTTCCGCTAGCCTTCTTAATAGCCTTATCAATATTTGCATTCGGAACATTATCCGCTTTTGCATTAGCGATTGCAGTTCTCAGAGCCGCATTCATGTCCGGATCAGGCCCACCCTCACGAGCAGCAATATAGATAAGTTTTGCATGTTTGGTGAAAAGCTTCCCACGCGCAGCATCAGCCGCACCTTTTTTATGCTTGATCGAATGCCATTTAGAATGTCCAGACATGTGTTTATAAGTTAATAACGGCTAGATTATAAAGGGTTAAACAAGTTTTGGCTATGGTGAGTATACGCTCACCACATTTTTTATTCCGATTCAAGCATAAATGCTCGATTTTTGTTGATAATAAGCTAAAATAAGGATGTCTCTTAGCCTCGTCAAAAATGAATAAAGAAGATAAGATCTTACACGAAAACTTTCAAGAATATGGGCAAAACGCACGTGAATGGATGCGAAAGTGTGTTTTACTTTTGCCGGAAATTCAACAAAAAGAAATTTGGCGGAAAAAGGGCTTTAGTTCAATTTACGAATATGCCGCAAAACTGGCTGGAATGAACCACAATCAGGTGAATGATGCGTTAAGAATTTTAGGCAAAATCAAAGATAAGCCGGAATTAATTAAAGTGGTTAAAAGGAAAGGCATAAATTCTGTTAGGCCGGTAGCATGCATTGCAACTAAAGAAACTGAAAAATTTTGGGCGGAAAAGGCGAAAAAAATGAGCAAAAATACACTTGGAACTTATGTTAAAGATTATCGAAATCAATTCGGGACCGGTCCAGGATTGAGGGGCACAAGTGGCTCAAGAAAGCAGAATAAAGTTGAGGTTTCTATGAAAATTAGCCCCGAAATTGCCAAAAAACTTCAAAAGTTAAAAGGCAATAAAAATTGGGATGAATTAATGGATGAATTTATAAAATTAAAGGAGTCTCAGCTCGAAAAAGAAAAGCCTGAAACCGTGAAATCCAACTCGCGTAAAGCGCCTAAGCGTATTGAAAAATTTATCAAAGCGCGATCCAATAACGCTTGTGAGCACACGAATTGCAGTAAAAAAGCCAAAGAGATTCATCACACTGAGCCCTTTGCACTCAAACGTACTCATAATCCGGACAAAATGGTGCATCTTTGTAAGGAGCATCATCAGTTAATTCATCTGGGCTATTTGGAGGAACAGCATTGGCGGCAAATCGATGCATTGCCATATTACGACATTATGAATTTGATAAATGGGCGGATTGCGGAGTTTCGGCGGTGATTATAGAGGGCGCGAATTATGGGGAATTTGTCTTTTTAGCTTCTTGAAAAAAGTGGGGTTTTGTGCTAAAATATATGGAAAAGTAAATATATAAATAAATATAAAAACATGAAAAATAAAACATCAATAATTATGTTTATCTTAATGCTTTTAACTGCGGGGCTTTATTCCTACAAAAAATACAGCCTTTGTCGAAAAGCGTGCGATAAATGTTGTAAATAAATAACAAAAGAATCATGAAAAAAGGGAACTCATTACTGTTTTTGCTCGGAATATTTTTGCTGATTTTAACTGTGGCTTTCACGGGCTTTAAGTTTTGGCAAAAATCCAGCCTTGAAAAAGATTTGGTTGCGCTTGAGTCTAAAATAAAGAGTGCGGAAAAAACTTTAGATGAAGCGGATGCTCAAAATGTCCAGGGGCTTATTGCGGCAAAACGCACCTTGAATCAAATGAAGGAGGAAGAGGTAAATTGGTCTGAAGTTTTGAAGGAAATTCGTCGGACTCTTCCTACAAATCTTGATATAGATATTGTGTCGTATGCTGGTACCGGCGGCAATGAAATTTCGCTTAACGCTACTACTCCCGCATCCAGAACAAGTCCATATTCGAAAATTGCTGACTTTATAAAGGCTTTTGATTCGTCTGAGCGTTTTAGTGACAGTTTTGTGCCTTCAATTGCGAGTGGAATCGATCCTGAAGGTGAGGAAATTTTGAGTTTTTCTTTTAGTACCAAATTTGAGGCTGAGCCTGAAGTGGAGATTGAATTTGAATCTGATGTCGAAGCTGATGTTAAATCCGATGTTGAATCTGATGCCGAACTTGATACTCAATCCGAAACCGTACCAAGATAAATAATTTAATTTAAATAAAATGGCAGAAGTAAAATTTAATCAGGGGTCGAAAGCAAAACCATTTTTGGGCGCTTTTTTCATCCTTTTATCTTTGATTGTTTTTGTACTTGTAAGTCGGACTTTTGTGTCTCAGGCGGATAGTGCGGAGGAATCTTTATCACAAAAACAAACTGAATATCAGGAGCTTTTGGCTAAAATTAATAGCTTTGAGGCTGATAAAGAGGAACTTGATCTTACTTCAGATGTGCAAAGGCTTAATGTGAGTAAGGCGATTCCGGTTGGCCTTAATCAGGATACTGTGATTGAGAATATTACAAATGTGGCCGAGGAAAACGGAATTCAGCTCAATTCTATTGGTTTTGGGCGAGGCGGAGTTCTTAGTGAGGGGATTGGTGTTCTGAGAGTTAATGCCAGTTTTGAAGGTGATTTTGATGATTTAATCTCTTTTCTTGAGGGAATTGAGGGGAATGAAAGATTAATGAAAGTTAACTCGATCAGTGTTCAGCTTAGTGCTTTTGAGGTCGCGGGCATAAGGCGAACGAATTTTTCTCTATCTATTGAATCTTATTACCAATTATAAATGAACGATAAACAGAAAATACACGAAAGTACCTTGAATGTGGAATCGAGCGGGCAGCAGATGCTTGATCAGATTCGGTCGCTTGAAAAAATAAGTGAAGAAACTGTAATTTACGGACTTTACGATAATTCGCAGGCTGGGCTTTGGGTTCGATTTAATGATTTTTTGATTGATCGGTCCAAGGTGACTGTGAAGGATAAATCTTATTTTTTCCATATGCTTGCTGTTATGGTTGATGCGGGAATTTCGATGTATCAGGCTTTGGCAGCGCTCGTTAATCGTACTGATAATTTGCGGTTTAGGCGGATTTTGAATACTTTGCGGCATGAAGTGGAACAGGGGAAAACTTTGTCTGCCTCAATGCAGCGTTTTGATGATGTGTTTGATGAGTCTGAAATTGGGATTGTGAAATCGGGTGAGGCTACCGGGCGACTTGATCAAATGCTTTTTAAGTTGTCGGAAAAACTTGATAAAAGGAATGATCTTAATATGAAGCTGTGGGGAGCTGCGATTTATCCGATTGTTGTGTTTTCGGTTTTGGTGCTGGTTGCGGTTGGAATGCTTGTGTGGATTTTTCCGTCGCTTTTGGCGCTTTTGGCTGAAGGAGGGGTTAGTGGTAGTGCGCTGCCGCTTGCAACTCGCATGCTTATGTATTTTCAGAATGCTTTGGTGAACTATTGGTGGCTAATTTTGCTTTTGGCATTTGGTGTTTATGGGATTTTTGTCTTTTATAAAGGAACGGAGCAGGGGCGATATAAGTTGGATTATTTCTGGCTTAAATTGCCGATTTTTGGGCCATTGGTGCGCAAAGTTTATGTGCTTCGTTTTATTGATATGATGGGGATGTTGATTGAATCGGGCTTGCCGGTAATTCGGGCTCTTGAAATTACGGGGAACTCTATGACGAATGAAATCTACAAACTGAATACAAAGAGTTTGATTGAAGATGTGACGACCGGGCAAAAAATTTCAAAAAATTTAAAAGAAGTTCCGTTTTTGTTTCCTCCCGAGGTAAGCCAAATGTTATCAGTTGGAGAGGCAAGTGCATCCTTAAGTTCCGTATCTGAAAAAATATCTGAACAGTATGGGCGCGAAATCGATAATTCTTTAAAGAAATTAAGTTCGATTTTTGAGCCGGTGATGATTTTAGTGGTAGGGCTTTTTGTGGCAATGCTGGCACTTGCAATCATGGCTCCAATTTTTAACTTGAGCTCAACCTTAAGCTAATGGAACAAAAAAATTATACAAGAGGGTTTACTCTTATCGAATTAATGGTTGTGATTGCCATTATTTCGATTTTGGCATTGTGGGCTGTTCGTGGATATTCGCAATATAGGCGACTGGCTTTGCTTGATTTGTATGTGGATAGTATTGAGTCGCAGGTTTATGAACAGAGAGATAAAGCGTTGTTTGGTACTGTTAACGGAGATAAGGTGGACAGTATTTTGAGCGAGCTTAATGAAGGTGTAATGAATGAGGGGATGAGTGAATCTACCCGATGTTATGGGTTTGGGTTTGTTGAAGATGCTGAGGAGGGCTTTGATATGGTTCTTTTTGATCAGGAGTTTAGTGGGAAGAAAGTTTGGAATGAGTTTTTGGGGGTGTGGGAGCAGGAGGGATGTGTGAATTTTGAGGAAAGAAATGAGATGGTTGCGGAGGCTGATCCTTCGGTTTACCTTTTGTCAGATGAAGATTTAACTCGTTATGCGGTCCGGTTTTTGCCGCCCGATGGCGAGGCTCAAATTAGTATTGATGGTGGACTTGGCTTTGTTCCGCGTGAGGAATCGCGTGAAATTATTGAGCCAATTTTACGTTTTGGAAGCAGTAATGAAGAAATTTATCAAAGAAAGCTTGAATTATGAAAATGAAGAAAAATGAGAAAGGTTTTACGTTAACAGAAGTGCTTATTGGCATGGCGCTGCTTGTTACTGCAATTGTTGCTGCGACGAATTTGCTTATTGGTCTTATTGGAACAAACAAAACTGTGGTTCAAACCATGCAGGCTTACTATTTTGCGGAAGAAGGAATTGAGGCTATGCGTAATTTTCGAGATACGAATTGGCTGAATAATGTGGATTTTTTGGGAAATAGTGATGTGCTTGGCCGTGTTGAACCGGGCGGATCTTATGTTGTGGGAGTTGCATCTGAAGGGTGGAGAAATTCAGCTAAAAGTTCTGCAAAGGATTTACTTATGTTTAGGCCATGGAAAATTGAGTCTCAATTGGAATTTAACTCGAAGATTTGTTTAATAGAGGAGGCCGGGGCTCATTATTTTGGATCTTGCGGGCTTAATGATAAGGAAACTGCGTTTGAACGAGTAATTGAGGTGCAGCCTTATTGTGAGGGCGTTGAAAAAATTTGTGAGGATAGTGTGTTGGTACGATCGACCGTTAGTTTTGGCGAAAATGAAGTTCAACTTGAGGAATTATTAACCAATTGGAAAGGTGGAGCAATTTAAAACTGACAATAAGGGATTTACGTTGATAGAGCTTTTAATAGCGATGGCGATTTTTATTACTTTTACGGGAATAATTATAAATTCTTATACGTCCATTGTTAGGTCGCAGCGTGATGCGAACGATTACAGGACAATTTATTCGGAGGCTCGTACTATTTTTGAGGAAATTGTGGATACCAGCCGTGATATGGCTGTGTATTATGGGGATAATTTGAGCAGCGAATTTACGGGAGCTGTTAGTGAGCTTACTTTTGTTTCCAAGGATGGGCAAAAGGTGGTGCGATATGCCCTGGATGAGGGCAGGTTGCGTATGGATGAGTCTTTAAATTGTGGGCTTAAGCGGGGGGCTGAATATTTGAATTCTGAAAAAATTGAAGTTTTTGAGCTTAGTTTTTATGTAAGTCCAGCGTTTAATCCTTATTTAAGCGATAATGTAATGTTTAATTCTTTGCAGTTTCAGCCTAAGGTTACTGTTTTTGCCCGATTTAAGCGCGGCGATAATGAAATTGATCTGCAAACCAGCGTTAGTTCACGCATTTATTCGGTTTTACCCGAAATAGATTTTAGTTGTTTACCTAAAAATGAAAAAGAAATTCAACAATAAGGGGTCAGCATTGCTTGTGGCATTGCTTATAATGGGAGTTTTAATTTCCATCTCTTTGGCATTGTCGGGTTTGATTTTTAGGGAAGTTAGGGTAACAAAGGCTTTGCTTGATTCGGGCAAGGCTTATTATGCGGCTGAGTCCGGGGTGGAGGAGGCGCTTTATTATTTGAATACCGAGTTGCCGGGTTGGAGCACTGATCGAAATATTGGAAAGACATCAGATTCGTCTGCTTTTGAGTATGAAGTGAAAAATGCCTGTAATTCTTATCCTTGTTTTGATTCGGGCGAGTATGAGGTTCGAAATGTTCCTTATGAGGTTTTTTATGACGTGCTTAATCTTAATGAAACTTTAACAATTCCGCTTTTTACGGTGAAGGATGGCGAAATTCAGTCTGTTACTGATTTTACGGTGGAGTTTTTCCCGGCTTTTGATCCTTCCACTGATTTAAAGATTAAAAATGTTAGTGGTTGGGATATTTTGCGATGGAAGATTTTTGGAATGACAAAGATTGGGGATAGTTATGAAACTGAGTCTATTGGCGATTTTACGGCTTTTTCGTCGGGATCTGCGCCAAATGGTGAAAATATTTTTGCTAATGTGGAGCGTCCGAGTTGGTTTGGGACAGTTGATTGTGATGATTCCGGGTTGGAGCGCGGTTCTTCGATAGGTGGAATTAAATGTCCGACTTATGTTCTTAATATTTCAAATTCTGAAGATGGAAAGGTTTGTACCAATACTCAGGCGCGTGATTATTGGGGCTATCAGGAGGGCGAGGTACGGACAATTCATGACTGTTATGAGATAGGAAAGTTTTTAGAAGATCATTCCGCAGGCAAAAATAATTCAACGGGGCTTAATTATTTGACTTTGACAAATATGATGAATCCATCTGTACTGGATGATCAAAAATTTTGGTCAAAGGCGGAGCGCGAGAAGGCTTCGCGGCTTTATTTTAGGATCGAAACGTATGATAAGGATACGGTTCGTGAGTTTGCTGAAATTGTTTCAAATGGTTATAGCGGTTCATCCAAACAATCTTTAAGTGTGCAAATTCGGCGCGGTTCGTTTATGCCGGTTTTTAATTTTTCTTTGTACAGTACTTATAAGGATGAAGAAGAAGGTGAGGGCGATGATTATTGGACAGGTGGAGAGGTGGAGTTGTAGTTTGATTTTTCTGCGCAGAAAATGGTGCTTATGCGGAGTTAAGTTCAGATAGCTGGTTTTTTGGTAGTGATTATGCGAAAGGGCTTCCTAGGAGGGGGGGGGTGGGTATATAGTCTTGACATAGCGTAATTAAAGTGTAATAGTATGCACTTGTAAAAATTTTTTCATGCGGCTTGATAAACAAAATGGGGTAGATAATGAATTTCAGTTGCAGCCTACAGGGCCTTCAAGTGAATCTATTGATAAAACTAAACTTAGTGTTAATAGGGTGCTGGAGCCTCAAAAATATGCATCCCATTTTTTAAAGCATTCTTTGCCTTTTGGTAAGCTTGATAATTCGAATTTTTCGGAGACCCGAGTTGTTGATTATATGCAGGAAGCGGTTTTTTTTAGCAAGGTTCACGAGATTTTGCCTGAAGATCATCCTAATGTCCAAGCTTTGCAAGAAGATTTAAATGAATTATTGGAAGCAACCAATCTTCCGCAATCTAACCTGAAGGTTTTGGTTTATAATTCTACATTGCCGGATGTGCATGTAAATGTAGTTGCGCGTGAAGTTAGAGTTTCGAGTACTTTTATTGAACTTATGGATTATAGGAGAGATTTGATTATGGCTACCATGGCGCACGAGCTTGGCCATGTACTTTTACAGCATCGAGAAGATAAGGTCGATGATTTACAGCAATATGAAGTTTTTTCAGATGCAGGCATTGATATGTCTATATTGTCTGATTTGACTCGCTCATATGAAGAAGAATATCAAGCTGACAGGGCTTCTGTAATTTTAATGTATAGGTGTGGATTAAATCCGTCTTTACTTTCTGACTGTTTACAAAAAATTAAGAATTTTTCTGTGATTGAAAAAAATCAATGTGGTGCTGAATCATATTCGATAGATGCTTGGTTTTTAAGTACTCATCCATATATTCCAAGGCGACAAAGGTCAATTAAAATTTTATCCAGGACTCTGGGAAAAAATGGTTCAAGCAAAACTAAGGGCAAACTTCAAATACCTAATTTCGAGGATTTTAATGAATCTGAGCTGGAAACTTTTGATGCAATAAAAGATTATGATGATCATCAGTATTTCGATTCTTTATTGATTTTGGGGGGGTTAGAGCTTGAGAAATTTGATAAAAAAATACCGAAAGTTGATATTGATTTAAAAAAATTTTCTGATTTTGTAGATACTAGTGGTAAAGATTTTGACTTTTTAGAATTTACTCCTGATGAAGTGAATTTTTGGAAAGAGGATGATGAAGAAATTGAAGAGTGGTGGCGCACTGCTGTAAATACAGTATTGGATGTTGAAGGGCTTGAAGATTTAATGTGTGACTTGGAGAGTTATAGTTTGGATGCAATTAAAATTTTATTAAAAAATTTTCCTCTTATAAAATTTTTTGATGAAAATGTTTCCGATCGACTGGAATATGATTATTA
>WJKE01000077.1 GCA_014729275.1 Candidatus Peregrinibacteria bacterium
AAATAATCATATAAGAGGTTTTCATTTTGTATTTCCTTTAAAAGGATTATTGATTTGATGGATCGTACTCGTCCCAGTCCGGAATCGTATTTTCATTAGTTGATTTTTTATTTTGGTTATCGTTATTATTATAATTTGGCCATTCATAATCATACCAATATTCCCAATAAGAATTGTATTGATTCGACTTTGAACCTTTTATGCCAAATACCTCCCTGTTAAATTTATGATGATCATCTGCATCAACTTGATAATCGCTATCATTATGATAATCGGCCCAGTGTGCTGTTTCATGTAAAATGACCATCCACATTAAGGTAAATGCTGCTTTTTGTTCATCTCTGTTGCCATAATAATATTTTTCCAAAATCCAATTTGCAATTTTTATTTTACCATATCCATGAAAATCGTCTCTTGGGAACTTGCCAGCAGTTGATCTGGTTTTGTCCCATTGTTTACTTACAATTATCTCCGGACCTCTGCCATTTCCTTTTACGGTTTTACCTTCCTTTACAATTCCAAAACCAATGAAACTATCGACTGATGAATGGATTTGATTTTTGAAAATGTTTTGTAATGTTCCGGATGTTGAGGCAAATCTTTCGGCAGCAAGTGCAGCAGCAATGAGCACAGGATTTTCATTTGCCGTTCTTGAAGAAATAATATAATTTCCATCAGGATCGATAAAACCGAGAGGATTATTAAAAGAATAATGATACGGACTCCACTCCCAATATTTCCCCGCCAACGGATCCACACTCATAAACCGCCCGATACCCGGATCATAGTATCTTGCTCCAAAATAGATCAGACCGGTATTGCTGTCTTTTTCTTTGCCGGTGAACTGATAAAGGCTCTCTTCATCGCCGGAAGCCGTAACCGACTCGCCAAAGGGGTAATAATCCCGGCGCATAGTTTTGAAATGAAAAATGATAAATGATAAATGAAAAACGGTTATGACGGAACTAACCGGTCTGGTTCGGCATTTTTAAAGTTTTCAAAGAACTGAAAATATTACTTTGTTAAATACTTTTGAAATATCATTTACCAGTTTACATTTTATTTAGTGCGATGAATTTAAACAAGTATATTCAATTTATACGATAAATTAAAATAAAAATTTTGTTGGTTTTAGTAATTAATTCATGGTCACGTTTTTAAAATTAAAAATAAAATTTGGGTCAATAAAAATAATTTTCAGATTTAAATAATTTATAAACGACTATTGATTTTTCTTTTTTCGCCTAATATGAATGATGGCCGCCAGTGCAGCTATCAGGCTACTACCGGTAATGATAATATCACCCATCGGACCTTCAATATAACCTGTTAATGTCATAACAACCGAAACAATCATTACAAACAGCAATGCGGTACCAGCAGTGCTTGCAAATGTTTTATCCATTTTATTCTCTCCACTTATTTTCATTTTTTAAAAATTCAATTATATCCTTATAATTTGGCCAATCTTCTTCTTCGATATAGAATCGTTTATTATTCTTTAAATTTTTTAATTCTATTCTGTCATATTTAAAACCTCTGCTTAACAGAGGTTTTTCATACGCCATATAATTTTCAAAATTATCATGGATTACCCTTTTTCTTTTTTTTATGATTATAGTATTATTTGTAAATGTCAGTTTTTCAATATGATTAAAATGTCCTACAATTAAAAATACAATTACTATAAAGTTAATAATACCGTAAATAAATAATTTTGGAATATTAATGTCATATACTAAAGTGAGTAAATAAACAATAGAATTGGTGAATATTAAACCTACTATTAATAATGACATAAAGTTATTTTCATAACTATAAAAAATTACTTTATTCTTTGTCTTCATCTTCTTCAAAATTATTTACATCGTTAGTTTGATGCTTAAATGAGTTAATTATATTTTGAATTTGGTTGGAACTTTGAATTACTTCAGATGCAGACTTTGCAGCCAATGCTTGCTGTATACCTTCCTTTAAAGTGATCGTCTTAAAATTGCTATTAAGTACAACAGCTTCTCTTGCAGATAATGGAATTGACTTTGTTATGTTTCTAATGCTTTTAAATGGACTTTGACCACTTGTAAGAGAAATTGTAGCATCTGCTAATTCACCAACCTCACTAGCCCCTTTTAATCCAAGATCTTTTTCTAATCCCATACCAAAAGCATGAGCGGGTCCCGATGGTACTTTAACATCAGCATCAGTTAAGCCTGCTAAGAACATCCCTAATCCAAATGAAGCCACAGAAAATCCATGTACAGTGGCTACCGCACCTCCAACTAAACCAATTCCAGTGACACCAGTTGCAGTTGAAACCCCAATTCCAAAAAGACCCTCTGTAACACCACCGACGATACTAATACCACCGGCAATTACTTTTCTTTTATCAATATATCCATTTTCGTCAATTCTTATGATTGGATTGTTCCTTGCATAACAGTATGGGGATATTGAGAAGAGATTATACTTTTCTATTAAATCTATGTCAAAGTTATTTATTGCTGGATCAGCAATAATCCACCGCCCGATCCCCGGATCATAGTATCTTGCTCCAAAATAGATCAGACCGGTATTGCTGTCTTTTTCTTTGCCGGTGAACTGATAAAGGCTTTCTTCATCGCCGGAAGCCGTAACCGACTCGCCAAAGGGGTAATAATCCCGCCTCAT
>WJKE01000078.1 GCA_014729275.1 Candidatus Peregrinibacteria bacterium
ACGGTTCTGTTTGGCACCTCGATGTCGGCTCGTCCTATCCTGGGGCTGGAGAAGGTCCCAAGGGTTTGGCTGTTCGCCAATTAAAAGGGTACGCGAGCTGGGTTCAGAACGTCGTGAGACAGTTCGGTCCTTATCTTCCATGATCGTTGGATTTTTGAAGGATTCTGCCCCTAGTACGAGAGGACCGGGGTGGACGAACCTCTAGTGTATCTGTTGTCGTGTCAACGGCAGTGCAGAGTAGCTATGTTCGGTTGGATAACCGCTGAAAGCATCTAAGTGGGAAACCATTCCTAAGATTAGAAATCCCTATGAACCTCCCTGAAGATTACAGGGTATATAGGCTGCAGATGTACGCACAGTGATGTGTTTAGTCGAGCAGTCCTAATTGGTCATTGAACTTATTAAAGAGAGCTTATTTACTTCGACTGGTAGTTAGTGTCAAAAATCGTTAATTGAAATTAAATAAAAGCCATTATCTTGGCAGTTATTGAGACAGGGGTACACCTGTTCCCATCCCGAACACAGCAGTTAAGCCTGTCTTCGCCGATGTTACTGCGGCTTGACCGTGGAAAAGTAGGTCGCTGCCAAGATAATGGTTTTTATTTTGTCTTTTTTTGTGGACTTGAAGTTTCTTCACCAAAATCGTTGTCCATAAGATAATCCAGGTTTTCAGTATCACTTAGAATACTTGTCTCACCAAAGTTTTTTATTTTGGCTGTTCTGGCTGTTTGTGGATTATAGGAGCCGTATAATAAGGCAATTATTTGGTCTGTTTTTAATTGTTCCACTTTTAATCCACAATTTTCAAGGCCCGCTTCAATAATATTGATTCTATGTCCTATGGATTTTTTAAGTTGATCGAACTCTTTAAACCTTCTTGAAACCTCTTTAAAGCTGTCTTTTGGTGATAATCTTTGGAAAAAGGACTGAAATCTGCTTGTTCCTCTTGCTCTTCCAGGGTCGTAGGGAACTATAACGTAAAAGTTTTTTTCCATTATATCTGCATATTCTATTAATTTTGTTATGTATTGAGCATATTCGTATGTTTGTTCTTGCAATAGTTTGTTTTCCTGTTTATCTCCCAGTTTTTTTACTTCTTTAGTATAATCGTCCAAATCTAATTTTTTTGATTTTACGAGAATTTGGATTGGGAATTCCAAAGAGTTGATGAAATTTTGATATGCGCCAATAATTGCATTTTGTTCTTCTTCGGATTTTAAATTAAAATTTATGCTCGTAGTTTTAAGTATCGATCTTACACCGCCATTTTTAAGTACTAAAAGATCATCTCGTATCTCGCCAATTCTTAGGTGAGATTGAGTACTATTACTTTTCGCATTTTTTGTATAAACTTGCCCTGCTTTTTTGTTGTTTGTTTTTGCCATAATTATTTTTTATTTTGTGTTTCATCCATTCCTCCTCTTGTGTCCAGTATTTCGGTTAGTTCTTTTAGGCTTCTTTCTTTTTTTTCTTTAACTTCAACTACCGGGGCTTTTGTTTTTTTAACGGTTTCAGCCATTTTTTGTTTTGCCGGTGTGTCGGATCCTTTTATCCAAACTCTTTTTTTTGGTAGAATCAGGTACTCTATTAAGTACATCAGGAATAAGTGGAAGGGGAGGTTATGAACTTTCAGAAATGCAAATGCCAGTGTTATTGCCGATACAATTGCTACCGGCGGTAACCATATTTCTATGAAATACAATCTGGACAGGCTTATGTATATTGCGTAAGCAATCCCTCCTCCAAACATTAATATAAATAACTGCTTTAATGTTAATGGACCAATAATTGTGTCTTCTCTTTGTACGTCCTGTGGAACTTTTACCGGCATGTTTTTTGTTTTTTTATCATTATATTTTAACATAAAATTGTTTTTAAATCCATGTTTATTTGTTAGAATGTCGCCATGAATCTAAAGAATATACGAAATTTTTGCATAATTGCTCATATTGATCACGGAAAATCCACTTTGGCTGACAGATTTTTGGAAATAACGAATACTATAGAAAAGCGTGAAATGAAACATGGTCAAATGCTGGATACTATGGAATTAGAGCAGGAAAGAGGTATTACGATTAAACTTCAACCTGTTCGTATGGATTGGAATTATAAAGGAAAAGATTATGTCCTTAACCTTATTGATACTCCGGGCCATGTCGATTTTTACTATGAGGTTTCACGCAGTTTAGCAGCTTGCGATGGTGCAATACTAGTAGTAGATGCTACACAAGGGATTGAAGCTCAAACTTTGGCAAATTGTTATATGGCCCTGGAGCATAATTTGGAAATAATTCCCGTACTTAATAAAATTGATCTTCCATTTGCCGATATTGAGCTTAGATCAAAGGAGTTGGTTGATACATTAGGTGTGAAGAAGGAGGATATTATATGTGTTTCTGCAAAAGAAGGTACTAATGTAGAAGCAGTTTTGGAGAAAGTTGTTAAAAAAGTACCAAGTCCGTCTCCGGCCAGGGAAGAAGACGAGCTAAAAGCTTTGATTTTTGATTCAACTTATGACCCTTATAAAGGAGTTGTAGCTTATATAAAACTTAATTCGGGAGCTATCCGGCCCGGGGATTCTGTGTGTTTTTTAAATACCAAACAAAAAATTGATGTTCTTGAAGTTGGTTATTTTAAACCTAAATATTTTAGGACCAAGTCATTAGGCCCGGGGGAAGTTGGATACTTGGTTACAGGTCTTAAAAGTGTAGATCAAGCTAGGGTAGGGGATACTTTATGGAATAAAGGAAATACTGATTTGAAGCTTGAAAATGCAGAACCTTTACCTGGTTATCATGTAGTAAAACCTTTTGTTTTTGCAGGTATATTTTGTACCAGTTCTGATGATTTTCCTCTTCTAAGAAATGCTCTGGATAAACTACAAATAAACGATAGTGCTTTATCTTTTCAGCCGGAACAGTCGGGCGCTCTTGGGCATGGATTTAGATGTGGATTTTTGGGCTTATTACATATGGAAATTGTACAGGAACGTCTTGAAAGGGAATTTGATTTGGATTTGGTTGTTACCGCACCCTCTGTTTCTTATTATGTAAATCAAAAGGATGGAGAACAAATTACGATCTCAAATCCATCTGAATTACCTGATCCCGGTCAAATAGAGACCATCGAAGAACCTTGGGTTAAGATTGAAATTTTAACTCCCAAGGATTATGTTGGGCCGGTTTTGACTCTTTGTACGGAAAAAAGAGGAATTTCCAAGGATATGAACTATTTGGATGAAAAACGTGTTCTCATTACTTTCGAGCTACCTTTGGCCTCTGTTGTTGTTGACTTTTACGATAATTTAAAAAGCGTTACCAGTGGATATGCGTCTATGAATTATGAATACCTGGAGCATAGGGTGGGAGATTTACAGAAATTGGATATTTTAATAGCTAATGAAAAAGTTGATGCTCTTTCTTTAATAGTTCATAAATCCGAGGCTTTTTATATTGGAAGAGATTTGACAAAGCGTTTAAAAACTCTTATTCCAAGAGCTCAATTTGCAATTGCAATACAAGCAGCGGTTGGAAGTAAAGTTATTGCCCGTGAGACTATAAGTGCACTTAGGAAGGATGTTACCGCAAAGCTTTACGGGGGTGATGTAACCAGAAAAAATAAACTTTTGAAAAAACAAAAAGCAGGTAAAAAAAGGATGAAAGCTGTTGGTAAAGTTAATTTACCTCAGGAAGCCTTTTTAGCTGTGCTCAAAAAGGATAATTAATTGAGAAAAACTTTAATTTTTGGTATAATTATAAGAATTAATAATTATTATGCTAAAAGCATTAAAGTGGTTTTTTGGTCTTTTCTCAGTATATGTCCATCCATTTGAAAAAAAAGTTGATAAATTTTTTGTATCAATCAAATCTACTGATAATATTTATTCTATAAGAGTAGCTTTATTAAAGTTAATGAGGAAGAATTTGATGATAGTGAATGTTTGGATGGAGAAAAAGTATAAAGGCTATGAATATTTATCTAAAAAGGTTAGAAAGCAAATGTATCTGGATGCTGAGAAGATTGTGGCTAAACTACATGAGTTTACAGCTTTAAATCCTGTGGATCCTGCTAAAATGCGACGTGCCCTGGATTCGAAAGGCCTTAAATATACTAGTGATATAGAAGATCGCCTTAAATGGTTGTATTCTATTATGAAATTTTTGCAGCCCGGAAAATATTATCATTACATTAAAACCGCCAGTTTTGGAAAGCTTTTGCGGGATCCTGATAAGGAAAAACTTGAAGGAGATTGTAACCAAATTGTGACCCTATACATTTATTTGTATTCTTTAAAATTTGATATTAATGATCTTGAAATCAAGCTTTTGCCGGGGCATGTTTGTCTTCATTTCAAGGGAATCGATATAGAAGCAACAACTGCGATATTTGAAAAATATACTGAGAGTAAAACCGTACTACCTATAACTGAGATTTTATCAACGAATTTGCTCGATTTATCTGATTTCAGAGAAGATCTTCAAAAAATATCTGAAAGAGATTTACTTAAAAGTGCTCAGCTTGCTTATGCTATTAGTTCTTTAAAACAGTTGGTAACAAAGAATTTAAAAATTGCATATAGAAATTTATCTGTTAGTTTTTTGAATTCTAATAATTTTGAATCTGCAATTTTTTATCTTAAAAAGCTGGGAGATAAAAAACTATTATTAAATGCCTATGCCAATGCAGCCAAATATTATTTATCCACAGAGAATTTTAAAAAAGCGGAATTTTTTGCTGATAAATCAGGGATAGAGTCTTTGAAAAAATCTGTAAAATATAATATTGGAGTTAATTTTTATAATAGAAAAAAATACGATAAAGCACTTAAAATATTCAAAGATCTTCGTGATAAAAAAATGATCAAGGCTTGCTATGCTCAACAATTTAATAGAGTTTCCGCCAGAGTTAGAAATGTAAAAACTCTATCTGAAGCCAAAAAACATAAATCTGATTATAAGCGAATGTTGAAATTAGCCAGAAAAATGAAAGACTCCTCTTTGGAAAGGTCGATTAGGGATACTTTAAACCGCTTATAGTTGTTAAAATTCCCATTTTTTGCTATAATTAAGGGATAAACTTAACTCTTAATTTAGATATGAAAGGGTTTCTGAAAATATTAGTCCTGATAGTTGTGATTTTTGTGCTCATTTTTTTGATGGGAAAGTTATTCTTTTCATCCATAATTAATTCATTTATTACAAATGTTAAGGAATTTGCTTTAAGAGAACAGGTTAATGAAGAACAACATATAACGGAGTTAAATGTTATTTTTCCAAATAGTTTTCCTACTTTAGAGCCAATGACTTTGGATCAAAATACCAAGCATATTAATTTAAATATTTTAGATTCTCTTGTTAGGCCAGATAGAAATCTTACGATAAGACCATCTTTAGCATTAACTTGGGGGCTTATTGATGAGACAAAATGGGAGTTTATTCTTAGACCGAATGTGAAATTTCATGACGGTACCAGCTTTGAATCTGATGATGTTTTGGCGAGCTTCAATAGGGCAATGAATTATGAAAGGAGCCAGTTAACTGAAATTTTAAGTACAATTAAAAAAATTGAATCGATTGATAGTCATACATTAGTTGTGGAAACCGTTGAACCTGATCCATTACTTTTACAAAAATTGTCTTTGTTATTAATTATTCCGTCTGAGTATGAGGAGGAGCTAGTAGAGTCGCCCATTGGAACGGGACCTTATATGTTTGATAATAAAAATGAAGATGGTGAAATAATACTAAAATCTTCAGCTGACTATTGGGGGGAAGCTCCTCATTTTGAAAAAATTATCTGTATTCCCAAACCTGATGTGAGGGAACGACTCGATTTAGTATTGGGAGGAATGGCAGATTTTTTGGCCTTTGTACCACAGGAGGCGGTTGATGTTGTAGTTCGTGCCGGTATGGACATTAAAACTGTTCCAAGTCTTGAGGTGCAGTTTTTATTATTTAATTTTAAGTCAGATATTTTTGTAGATCGTAAGGCCAGGAAGGCATTATTTTTGGGATTAAATAGGGATGAGCTGGCGAATTCTTTAGGTGAATATGTAAATCGAGCCAATCAGTTTGTAAGTAATGGTGTATTTGGTTTTAATTCGAATATTGATGAATTTTCACCGGATTATGGTGCTGCCAGGGATTTAGTGCTTTCAAGTGCACTTGAGGATACAAAGGTTCAAATTAGTCTACCTTTGGGCTCTGAATTTTTGGGTGATTATTTAAAATCACAGCTTTCAAATATTGGAATACTCTCTTCTATTAGCTATTTAACTGCTGAGGAGCTTTTACAAGATATTTTTGATGGTGATGCTGATATTTTCTTTTTGGGATTTAAATCCGAGTTGGGGGATTCATCTGATTTCGTACATTCAGTATTGGCCAGTGATGGGAATTTTAATCTTTCAAGTTACTCTAATCCTGAAGTTGATAGATTGCTTGAGGAGAGTCTGGTTGAAATGGATACGGAAAAACGTTTGTTTAATCTTCAAACAATAATGGAAATAGCAGTTGAAGAGGATATTGTTGGTATTCCTTTGTTTGAATTTGATACAATCTACGGTTTTAAAGATGGCCTTGATTATAGACCCCGAATTGATGGATTTATTTATTTTGATGATATTTATAATTAACTGATAAATGCAAATAAGAATTAGCACAAAATTGATGATTGGAGTTGCTATGCTTGTATTGGTACTGTTTTCTGCTGTTGCATATTTATTTATTAATGAAAAAAAGACTGAGCTTGCTGAAGATATTTATGTTAATTCATTAGCATTTTCCAGGTTAACTTCTTCCACAATTATTGATTATTATGATTTGTATTTGGCGCAAAATAGTTTTGTGTATTTTAATACCGAGATTCAGTCAATATTCGAACAAAATGAAGATATTAATAGGATTGAAGTAATTTCTTATACTGGTAACGTACTTTATGATTCTGATATTGATACTGATAAGAGGTATGTGGGGGCACCAAGGCTAATTTCGGATGAAGATTTAATGAAGCAGGTAAAGTCAAGAAATATTTCCATTAAAACAATGGAGGATCGTGTGGTTTATTTTAAGCCAAATATGGATGGAAAAGACTTTGCGGTGGATTTTAATGAAACGCATGTTGATCCTCCCAAGACCGGGACATTACTTGAATATATAGTTGTTCCCGAGAGTGAAAAGTATTCATTGGTCTACTATTTGGATTATACTAATTTAAATAATAGAATAGCTGCCATGGTGAAGAGAATTGTGTATTTGGCATTGTTTGGTATTATTTTAGGAATTTTGCTTGCGTACTTTATGGCAAAAAACTTGACAAGACCGGTTTCAAAGTTAGTTGACGGAGTTGATGAAATTTCGAGGGGAAATTTTGCAGCCAGAGTTAAAATTAAGACAAGTGATGAGTTGTCGTTTTTGGGTAATGCTTTTAATAAGATGGCCAAGGATCTTGCTGCGAGTATTGATGCAAAAGTGTATAAGGAAAGGGTTACTCATGAATTAGAACTTGCGACTCGCATCCAAAACCAAATTGTGCCCGATGAAATTCCGTTTGTGAATGGTTTGGATATTGATGCCGACCTTTTACCGGCGAGTGAAATTGGAGGCGATATGTATGACTTTATTTCTATGGGGGATGATGAGATATTGTTTTATCTTGGGGATGTGACCGGACATGGTGTTCCTGCAGGTATTGTTAGTTCAATTGCTAATTCATTGTTTTTCGGGTTTTCTTATGTGGAAGATCTGAAGGATATTATTACCAGAGTTAATCGTGTGTTTAGAGCAAAAACAATGACTAATATGTTCATGACTTTGTGTTTGTTGCGATGGGACTCCAAAACAGATCTTTTGAGTTATGTAAGTGCCGGGCACGAACAATTATTACATTATAAGGCATCTGATGGGACTGTAAAATTAGTACCTGCAGGGGGGATAGCTCTGGGAATGGTTGATGATGTAAATAAGCTAATAAAAGTTGAAAATATGTCCATGGAGAAAGGGGATTTTGTAGTGCTTTATAGTGACGGTATTCCTGAAGCCTGGAAAAATGATAAGGAAACATATGGTATTGAAAGATTTATGAAGTCCTTACAGAAGAATGCTTCATTATCAAGTCAGGTTAGCTCAAGGCTTCTAAAGAATGCGCTGTTGGCAGACTTAAAAAATTTCATGGGTGGCTACAAACAAATGGATGATATTACTATGGTGGTAGTCAAAAAGCTATAGCGCTATATTTTTATGCCAGGTACGGGAAAGTTTAGGCACATTTCTTTAACTTCTTCCTTAATAGTTTTGTGAAGCTCATGATCATCGATATTAGTTATTACACGGTCAATCCAATCAACAATTTTATCCATTTCAGCTTCTTTCATGCCTCTAGTTGTAATTGCAGGAGTTCCAAGCCTAATACCTGAAGGATCCATTGGTGATCGTTGGTCATCAGGGATCATGTTTTTATTTAGGGTTATGCCTGCATCGTCTAGTGCTTCTTGAGCCTGTGAACCTGTGATTCCTTTATTTGTAACGTCAATAAGAAGTAGGTGATTTTCTGTTCCTTTAAACATTATTTCGTAACCTTTTTCCTTAAACTTTTTTTGCATTTGTTTTGCATTCTTTTTTACTTGTAGTGCGTACTGCTTATATTCCGGCTTTGAATCTTCGAGGAATGCAACAGCTTTTGCAGCAATATTATTTTCGTGTGGCCCTCCCTGAAGGCCGGGAAATACCGCTTTATCTATTTTTTTTGCGTATTTTTCTTTACACATTATCATTCCACCTCTTGGCCCCCTAAGGGTTTTATGGGTTGTGGTTGTAACTATGTCGAATATTGGCACGGGATTATTCATTTCCCCTGCGGCGATAAGACCTGCAATATGTGCAATATCCGCCATTGTTATTGCCCCTACCTTATCTGCAATGGCTTGTACCCTTTCGTAATCTATATCTCTTGAATAAGCTGAATACCCTACAAGCAGTAATTTTGGGTTATGCTTAATAGCTAATTCTTCCATCTCTTCATAATCAATTTCGCCGGTATCTTTTTTAGTTTTGTAGCGTGGGAAGTTAAAGAGTTTTGCCATCCATGTAACCGGGTGTCCGTGTGTAAGGTGCCCTCCATGGCTTAAATCCATTCCTATTACAGTGTCATGCTCTTTTAGTACAGCTGAATAAACTGCTATATTTGCGGGGGCACCGGAAAGTGGTTGAACATTTACATGCTCTGCATTAAATAAAGATTTTGCCCTTTCAATCGCAAGAGTTTCTACAGTATCTACATTTTCGCATCCACCATAATATCTTTTTCCGCTATAACCTTCCGAATATTTATTTGTAAGAACTGATCCAAGGCATTCCAAAACCGGTCCCGAAACATAGTTTTCTGAAGGAATTAGCTCTAAGCCTTCAACTTGTCTGCGTTTTTCCTTCTCAATGGCGTCAAAAACTTTTTGGTCCTCAGTTTGAAGATTGCTCATAGATTTTTGAGTTAGTGATAATTATGTCAATTTTTTGATCATGTTCCTGGGCAGGAATATTTTTGATGATTTGGAAGTCATACGCAAGAGCAATTTTTGGGCATTTCAGTTTTTTTAAAAATTTATCGTAGTAGCCTTTTCCAAATCCAATTCTGTTAAAGTCGCTATCAAAAGCAACTCCGGGAACGATTATTAAGTCCAGTATTTGTGAATCTGTTTCAGCTGTTGTTGGCTCAGGGATTCCGTATTTTCCTTCACTCGTATCTTCCAGACCTGAGATTTTATGTACGGAAATTTCGCCGTTTATTTTTGTTTTTGGAAGATATACGGACTTTGTTTTAAGAGCTTCATTTATTAAATTTATGGTGTCCACCTCGTTTTTTATTGGAACATAGAAAAGAACATTTTGGGCGCGACGAAATAGAGGATGCGACAATACTTTGTCGAATATTACTGAACTTTTGATTTTTGATTCATCTTTATCGTAAGTGGCCCTTAGATTTAAAAGTTTTTTTCTTAGAAGCTTTTTTTTAGATTTAGTATCCATCCGAAAAGAATATAATCATTAATTTATTGAAAAATCAATGGAAGAGTGCAATACTAAAGTTCCTGTTAAGCCCAGGTGGCGGAATTGGTAGACGCGCTAGCTTGAGGGGCTAGTCCCGATTTTTCCGGGGTGGAGGTTCAAGTCCTCTCCTGGGCACCAAATTTATATGGAATATCCTGAAACTATTAAAAAAGGTGGGAGAGTGTTTAAGGTGAGGTATAGACAGTCAAAATCACTTCGATCGTCTATTACTTTTAAGAATGGGGAAATTGTTATTACTTTGAGCCGTTTTTTGATTGGACGGAAGAGGGAAGAGGGTGTTCGTAAATTTTTGGATTGGGCAGAGCATAAGATTGATAAGGTTGACGGTAGCTCTTTTGTTAGGCCTGAATACAGGGATGGAGGATTTGTTCATACCCATAATAAAATATATGAAATTAAGGTTGAGCAGGGGAGGGGCAAGCGCAATTTTTCGAGATTATTTGACGAATATTTAATTCATATAAAACTTAAAGAGGATTCTTCTAATGAAGATGTTAAGCCTTTAGTTCAAAAAGTTATCATTAAGGATCAACTTTCTTATCTAAAAAGCGTTGTTCGTGAATTGAACGATTTATATTTTCAGGAAGAGCTGGGGGCAATTCGTTTTAAAAGAATGAGTTCCCGTTTTGGAAGTTGCAGTTCGAAACGGAATTTGAATTTTGCATTTAATTTGTTGCTAACGCCTCGGGAAGTTTTTCGATATGTTTGCATTCATGAATTAGCGCATTTAAAAGAGATGAATCATAGTAAAAAGTTTTGGGCTTTGGTCGAAATTGCAGAGCCAAATTATAAGGAATATGAAAAATGGCTTAAACAGAATTCGTTTTTACTTATCTAGTTTAATTGCTTGCAACTTTTGCTTCGGTGTGTTAAAAAAATTGGGAATTTAACTTTTTATAGGGGCGCTTAGCTCAGTTGGTTAGAGCGTCTGGTTTACACCCAGAAGGTCAGTGGTTCGACTCCACTAGCGCCCACCAGTTTATACTACAGAACATAATTTTATAGTGATATTTGATAAAATATTAGCATTATTAGTATTTGACTATTTATAATATTTGATGTATTGATCTATCTTTATTAAATTTTAAGGGTATATGAAAAAAGTTTGCTTGGTGAATATGGGAGATGGTCGTGAATATGGTCAGATTGATGAGGGACTTGGACTCGCTTCGAGTGGATTATAATGGATTGCTGGTGCTTTAAGGGATGGGGGGCATGAAGTGTCTATACTGGATCAATCATTTGAGGGGCTTTTTGATGATGAGGTTGTAGCTGAAATCCAAAGAATGGCACCTGATATTGTAGGCTTGAATCCCTTATCAAATCAGAGATCTCAAGTTCAAAATATTGCATTGCAAATCAAAACTAGTTGTGGAGCTGTTACGGTGATAGGGGGCTATGACGCATCTTTCTTACCTTTGGACGATTATGATGGTGTTGATTATTTAGTGCGTGGACCTGGCGTCTTAGCAATGACAGATCTCGTTGATTCTTTAGCAAATAAAACACGAATATCTATACAGGGTGTAGCCTCAGGGAATAAGTCGGGAATTGATGAAAAAATGGAGCAAACTGGTGAAAATTTTTCCCTGGATCAGTTACCTATGCCTTATCGTTCCGACCAATATCTTGAAGATCTAGTGGCTAGAAATGAGCCTATTAGTATTGTTGCAAGTGTTGGATGTGATTGGGGCTGTGATTTTTGCAGTACTCCCCAAATGTATCCAAAAGGCAGAGAAGAACGTCCTTTAGTAGATGTTTTGAATGAAATTGATCATTGTTTATCTAAAGATGTAAAGAAATTTAGTTTTTGGGATGAAGATTTTTTCGGGAAGAAAGGGGAGAATATTGAAAGGGCAAATATAATTATTCAACACATTAAGAGGGCAGGTGCTATTATTACTTTTTCATTTATCACTACAACAAGTGTAATACAAGCAGAAAGAATGGGGATGCTCCCTCAATGGGAAGGCACACTTAATAGGCTTTACATCGGTGTTGAAGGGGGATGTAAAGAAGCACTTATCGGGCTTGGGAACAAATCTTGTCGTAATCCAAAAATTAATGGTAGAGCTGTTGATTTAGTGAGGGAACACGAAATAGGGTTGCAAATTGGATTTATTATGTTTAACCCTTATTCAACTTTCGAAGAATTAGAAAAGTCAGCTAAGTTTTTAAAAGATCATAATGAGTCTTGCATAAGTATGAGCTATTTTCATCATTTGCGTCCATATCCTGCTACTAATATATATAAAAAACTAAACGAATCTAATTTATTGCTGGAGGATTCTGCTAATGTTGAAATAGATAGACATACAGATATTCCTTATCATTTTCAGAATGATTTGGTGAACAATGAAACTAGAATGAGAGATTTTGCAATGGAAATGGGAAAGATATCAAAGCTTCCGTCATTGGCAGAATCTGACAAACTGATGAATGAAATATATATGAGACTTGTGGCTAGGGGAATTTCTAAACATGTTTTTAATGATTCATCTGGAATTGAAAAGATACTCCCAATCAAGTCATTAAAATCAATTCGTACTTACAAAAGGCTGAGGGGTTTTGCTTCCAAATTGAATCATAATTTCTTTATGGATAGTTTGGCTCTCTTTAGAGATTCGGAAGGTGCCGGATTTAAAGATTTAGCGGATAAATACGTTTCCGACATAGAGAATATTCTTGTAGAATTGAGGGAATTAAAAGCATCTTTGCCAGATGTGACTAATAAAGAAGACCAACCGAAAACTAATAGTCCTGTTGTTCTTTTAGCACTAAATACCAAAGCCCATACTGGTGCTAATCAGGTTTGTTTTTAAGTTTAAGTGTGTAAAGCTGTTATTTTTTGGTCGTTTTTTTTGTGCAACTTTGGCTTTCTTAAGCAATCGAAGCGCTTCAAGTCTGGACCGGTCCAGGATTTTTAATTTTAACTTAATGGCCTTACCACAACATCTTTCAAATATTCGTTTTTTAGATCGGTCTTTTCTCCGATTTTTGCTTTTCCGTCTGAAATAAATCGGGCGGATAGGCTTTTTTGATATTTGTTTGATAATCCCTGGAGAAGTTTTAAGGTATTTAAAATTTTCGCTGGTTCTTCGTCAATTCCGATGGGGTATGTGTCTATTCCAAGGCCGCAATGAAGTGATAAATATATATTTTTGTCCAGGCTGAAATTGCCTTTTTCGTATTCTTCAGCAAGTTCAAAATCTTCCAGACAGGGTAACATTAAGCCGCAAAGTCCTGTTGGTTTTGGGTTTTCAGTTTTTATAAAATTTGTCATTTTTAAGTATATGTCGGAAATCAAGGAATCTGAAAAGCTTATACCTAATTTTTTGACAAAGTTGATTAGGCTGGATTTTCCTTCAAACAATGGTGCTATAGAGGAGTCTATTCCCAAAAAATTTTTGTCTGTGTTAAATTCGTCCACTATTTCTTCCCAAATATTTCTTATGTTTGTAAACCAATCTTCTAAGCTGCTGCAATTTTCTGCAAGATCGGTGGGTTGCAATCCAATCGAGAATCCATCTTTTTTGTATGAAGCAGATGGAAAAAATGGTGAAGAATGAGAATTGTTGAAAGTATACGCAAAATCAAAGCATTTATGTGGCGCCTTATTTATTATATCGAAAAGAATTTTAACGTGCTGCGCGGAAATTTCTTCATTACTTAAATCCAAATTAAATGAGCAATTTTTGGCTTCTAAGAATTTATCAAAGTTAGGGACTTCAGTTACTGAGCCGACACTGTAATAGTCGCAATTAATCAGTTTTTTAATTTTTGAAAAATCCTGTTCAGGAGAACAAAATCTTGTAGTTTGAATCGTAAAACCTGATTTTTTTAGTTTTTTTACTGCATTATCTAAAAATGCCTGAGAAGAATTATCTCCATTTTTTTGATATAGGCAAACTGATCGAATTATTTTATCCATATTTTTTTTATTATATTTGGTAAAATACTACTTTTTGTTATAATCAACCAGCATTTTTAAGTTTTTTATATGAAGAAATACTTTTTTATTGTGGCATTTATTCTGCTAGCTATATTTAATCAAACTGCTTTTGCGGAGGATATAACTTATTGCGCATCTTATGAAAGTTATGATTGTTCTTATGAAACAGATACTTTTAAGGATTTTTTGGATAATTTGGACGAAACTTATTTTGAAACAAACAATTTTCAAACATTTGAGAATTATGTTTATCTAGAGGATCCCTACTTTAAATTTTATATCCCAAATTACGTTACCGAGTTCCAGCTTTTTGATGAATATGGCGGATATGTGAGTTCTGTTGATTGGGAGGATATAGATCTAAATAAAAATAAAGTTCATGATGATATCGATGATCTAATTGATTCTTTTAAAAAAATAGAACAAAAATATTTTGGTTCATCTTCTTATTACAAGCTTGATAAATGGAATGGGAAGTTATCAGTTTTAATTGATTATAGCTGCTATTATTCATTAAGCGATAACTCATGCGTATATGGGTATTATGCACCAAACGATGAATATGCTGCTTCGTTTGATATTAGTGGAAACTATATAATGATTGATCCTGAGGGGGCACTGCTTGGGCCGCTTGAACTTGAAAGGGATAAATATGATACTCAGTCGACAATTGCTCATGAAGTTTTTCATGCTATTCAGAATGTTTATATATCAGATTCATTTTTTTGGAATAACTATGCTTTTGATAATTTCTTTGAGGGAACAGCAGTGTCTATGCAAAGGAATGCAGTGAGCTCAAGTCAGGAGTATCTTTATTATATTGCTGATTCACAGTTTCAGTATCCTTCTTATTCGATTTTTGGGCCAACTCCAAGTCAGGAAATGGCTAATTATGGCTCTTTTATTTGGTACAATTTTTTGGAAAGAAAATACGGCAAGGATATTGTGGAGAAATTATTGTATGCTTACTCTACGTTAGAGGAATATCCAAATGTTTATAGGAGTTTTTTAGCGAATTTAAAGGCGATTGAAGAGGAGGGGGATAATATTTATTCTGCTTATTTAGAATATGTTAAGTGGAATTACGATAAGGAGAAATATACTTACAGTGATAGCTTAAAAGATGTTTATATTGCAAAGACACATACTTATTACCCGACAGGAGAGGTTGTGATGGATGAGGAAAAGGCTCCTACTTTGTTTGCGTCAAATTATGTGGAGTTTGATCTTAGGTCTAAGGATGAAAATTTGCATGTGGATTTTGAGGGGAATAATGAAGCAGATTTGTATGTAACTTTTTTACCAATTGATGG
>WJKE01000079.1 GCA_014729275.1 Candidatus Peregrinibacteria bacterium
CGGCTAAATTGTGCTTTTCACCGTTTGGCATTATCTCAAATTTCACGCATGGGTAATGAAAAAGCCAAAAAATACTTCCTCCGGAAAATTTCCGAAGGTAAGTCGAAATCACAAGCACTTGTTTGTTTGAGACGACAAATCGTCAACATTATCTGGATGCTTATGAAGCACAAAACCAACTATGATTTACAAAAAAGTTGACATAGCGGATCCCTCCTTTTTGCCTGCCCGCAGAAAAGCGCTGCGCTTCCCGCGCGAAAAGACGACGGTTTCGGGGCGGCTAGATTTATTTTTCAAGGAATGGGTGCCTTTCATGACGTCACTTATAGTCTATAGACTTATAATATACAGAGAGTAAACTTGTAGTCAATAAGTGACACTAGATTATGACAAATATTCAAGTCAAGTTTGGCCAAAGGATCAGAAAGATCCGTACAGAAAAAGGATTTTCTCAAGAAGTTTTGGCCTCAAAATCAGGCCTCCATAGGACTTATATAAGCGATATTGAACGAGGAGACAGAAATGTTTCATTGAAGAATGTAGAGAAAATCGCTAAAGCTCTTGGAGTTTCAGCACATGATTTATTAAAAGATTAAAACTAAAACTATGTCCAATTCAGACCTAACATTTATAACTAATGAAAAAGACAAAAGCCTACTGGAAAGGTTCAGAGTTTTGATTAAGGATTGTGATTACTTTGATGCCCTAGTCGGCTACTTTTTTATAAGTGGCTTTTATAAGCTCTATCCCTCTCTTGAAAAGACAGACAAAGTACGAATCTTAATCGGGTTAAAAACAGATAAAAGAACATATGATTTATTGGAAAAAGCAAAAGAACAGCAAGAGTTGCCGCTCAATACTCATGCAACGACAAAAAAACAAATGCCGGATCAAATTTTAGAAGAATTTAAAACTTCCAAAGATACAGAAAAAATCGAAGAGGGTGTTCACAAGTTTGTAGAGTGGATACGGAGTGGAAAGCTAGAGGTCAAAGCGTATCCAACGGAAAAGATTCACGCAAAACTATACGTCATGACCTTCAAAGAAGGAGATCGTGATAAAGGGCGTGTTATCACCGGTTCCAGTAACTTTTCTCAATCGGGGTTGATGGACAACCTTGAGTTCAATGTTGAATTGAAAAATCCATCTGACTATGACTTTGCCTTAAATCAATTCAATGATCTTTGGAAAAATGCAGTTGATGTTTCGGAAATTTACGTTGATACAGTCGAAACCAAGTCTCCATATGCAGAATTTACTCCTTATGAGCTTTATTTGAAGTTTTTATACGAATATTTCAAAAGAGAGCTTCGGGCAGGACGAGAAATTGATTTATACAAACCACAAGGATTTAAAACTTTAGAATATCAAAGCGATGCAGTTTCCAACGCCAAAAGAATTCTAGAAGAATATGGCGGTGTGTTCCTATCTGATGTGGTAGGTCTCGGAAAAACTTATATGGCTTCAATGCTTGCTCAACAGATAGACGGCCGACATTTAGTTTTAGCACCTCCCGCACTTTTAGACAGAAATAATCCAGGGGCTTGGCCGAATGTTTTTGAGGATTTTCAGATCAGGCAATCACGTTTTGAATCAATCGGTAAGTTAGATCAGTTACTAAAATCCGATTTAAGCAAATACCAAAACGTTTTTATTGATGAAGCTCATCGTTTTAGAACCGAATCCACAACAACCTACGAAAAACTTGCGCGAATTTGTCGCGGAAAGAGAGTAATTTTGGTAACTGCTACCCCACTAAATAACAGCCCTAAAGACATTTTGTCTCAAATCAAGCTTTTTCAAAAAGGAAAAAAGAGCACAATCCCGAATCTTCCAGATATTGAAAGCTTCTTCAATAGACTTGATCGAAAAATCAGAAAACTTGACCGTAAAAAAGACCGTGAAGAATACTTGAAATCAGTAAAGGAAAATTCAAAAGAAATCCGTGAAAAAGTTCTTAAATACCTGATGATTCGCCGTACCAGAACAGAGATCAGTAAATACTACGAAAAAGATTTAGCTGCACAAAAATTGAAGTTCCCTGAAGTTACAGATCCAAAACCGTTTTTCTATGAATTTGATGAATATGAAAATAAAATTTTCAGCAAAACTTTGAAGCTATTTAACAATGAATTTAAGTACGCACGCTACACGCCAATGCTTTACTACAAAGGCGATCTTACTCAACCGGAGGAATTGGCACAAAGAAATATGGGAAAGTTCATGAAAATTTTACTTATTAAACGATTGGAAAGCAGCTTTTATGCTTTCAAACAAAGTATAGAAAGATTTATTTGGTCTTATGAGCATTTCATTGCAGAATTTGAGAAAGGAAATGTTTACACAAGCAAGAAACATTCAAATAAGATTTTTGAATTCCTTGAAAATGAAGATGATGTAGCCATACAGAAGCTCATTAATGACGACAAAGCGGAAGTTCATAAATCCAAAGACTTTAGACCTGAACTTGAAGCGGATCTTCACAACGATCTTGAAGTTCTAAAAGAAGTGAAATCAATGTGGGATGAAGTTACTCGTGACCCTAAGCTTATTGCTTTAGAGAAGAAGCTTAATACTTCAACAAGGCTAAAAGACAATCGCTTGATTATATTTACAGAATCAAAGGAAACGGCTGAATACCTTGGAGCAAAATTAAAAGATAGAGGAAAATCGGTGATTGTTTATACCGGCTCGTCACAAAGTGCAGTTAGAGAAAAAGTAATTGAGAATTTTGATGCCAACGTAAGACATCCGAAAGATGATTTTCAGATTTTGGTGACCACAGAAACGCTTTCGGAAGGTGTGAACTTGCATAGGTCAAATGTAGTTATCAATTATGATATTCCCTGGAATCCGACACGAATGATTCAACGTGTAGGGCGTATTAATCGTGTTGATACTAAATTTGAGGAGATCTTTGTTTATAATTTTTTCCCAACAGAAGAATCGAATGACCAAATTAAGCTAAAAGAGGCGGCTGAATTAAAGATAGAAGCCTTTATCGAAATGTTGGGAAATGATGCAAGACTGCTTACTGAAGGAGAGGAAGTCAAATCTCATGATCTATTCAAGAAGTTAACATCTAAAAAGACCATCACCGGAGAAGATGAGGAAGAACAAAGCGAACTAGAATGTCTAAATGAAATTAAGGAGATTCGAGAGAATGATCTCGATCTTTACGAGAAAATCAAACGATTGCCTAAAAAAGCACGTTCATCAAAAAAAATATCTGAAAGAAAATCAAATGCTGTTTTAACCTATTTCAGGAAAGGTAAATTAGAAAAATTCTTTATTGCGGGAAAAGGAGAAGCACACGAACTTGATTTCTTTGAAGCAGTTGCCTTTTTGAAGGCTAAAAAGAGCGATAAGCGAGAAAGCGTAGGTAAAGACTTC
>WJKE01000080.1 GCA_014729275.1 Candidatus Peregrinibacteria bacterium
TAGGGGTGCAAAACTAATTAGTTGTGATTTCACAGATTCAGTTGTTAAAGATTTAATTCTGGATTCAACAATAGTTGACGAAAAAACAAGTTTTGGAAAAACATTGAAATCCGAAAAAGATGGAAATTACCATTTTGCCTCAATTGAATACAAGCAGATTAAAGAAATGTACAAAAATTCCAGCCTCCACCAGGTTGCAGACCATTATCACTACAAAGAAATGGTAGCTAAAAGAAAAATTGCTCCAAAATACAATACAATGCGTATTCTAAATTATATATTTGGTGATTTGCTTTGTAAATACGGCACATCCTTTATTAATGTGGTGCTATGGTCGATTTTTATCATATTACTTTGCGCTCTTCTTTTTACCACAGAACAAAGTCTTCTGTTTCAAAACACTCCGGGTACTCACTCTTTCATGGATTCCCTCTACTTTAGTATAGTCACCTTTACAACCCTGGGTTATGGAGATTATCATGCTATCGGCTGGTTAAGATTTCTAGCCGCTATTGAAAGTTTTATAGGAGCAGCATTAATGGCATTATTTACAGTTATTGTTGCCCGCAATATAATCCGGGATTAACATATGAAAATTCTTCGTGAGCTTGAAAAAACAAAATCAAAGTATTGGAATATCGGCCCTAAACTGGGTCTATTTTTAAACCAATTAATCATCTGCGAAAACTTTAAGCATGTGCTGGAAATTGGAACATCCAATGGTTATTCTGGAATATGGATGGCTATGGCTCTTAAGCAAACAAAAGGAAAGCTCACAACAATTGAATCTCATAAAGAAAGATTTAAGCTGGCACAAACTAATTTTTTTAAATCGGGACTAAGCAAATTTATTAATCAAATAAAAGGACACGCTCCGGAAGATATCCCCAAAGAACATAAAAACTTTGACATGGCTTTTTTTGATGCCACAAAATACGAGCACATAAGCTATTTTCAGGAAATATCAAACAGAATAAAAAAAGGAGGATTAATAATCACAGACAACACTATTTCACATACAGAAGATTTAAAAGACTACCTAAAGCATATAAAATCCCAACCCGATTGGGAAATTTTTAACTTTAATGTTGGAACCGGAATAGCTATAGCCCGTAAGCTTCAATAATATAATCTCTTAAATTCTTCATGGCCTTACCTCTATGACTAATTTTATTTTTTTCCTCATTACTTAACGCAGCGTAAACATTTTCCATACCCGAAGGTCTAAAACAGGAGCTTAAAGGAATCCCCTTTTTAATAGGAGCCTCAAGGCTGCGGCTAATAATTCCCGGAGTCTCTCCTTCAAAATATTCTTCCTTGTCGCCAGCTAAAAAACAAGCACTACAAATAAAACGAGCTCCTCTCCGGGCATCCGGAACATCAAGCATTTTTTTCAAAAAATAATCAACCCACTCTTCATCACTGGCTTCTTCCCCTGCACCCCATCTTCTGGTTTTCACCCCAAGTTCATGCTTAAAGGCATCAACTTGTATACCCGAATCCTCCCCCAAACAAGGCATATCCAATCTATCAAAAAAATATTTAGCCTTAACAAAGGCATTTTTTTTATATGTACTTCCATCCTCTTTTAATCCGGCTGTATCAACATTAAATTCCCCTAAAGATCTCAACCTGAGGGGCAAATCATTTAACATTTCAGCTATTTCATTAAACTTTCCCGGATTGCCGGTTGCTATAAGTATTTCTAACATATTTTTTTATTTTCCATCCTCGCTCAATTCTAACAAACCTGTATTCAAGCATCAAATCACTTGAAGCCATTACCTCCACTTCTATCCCGTCCTCTAAAGAATCCGTTATCAACAAGTTTTCCACATCAAAATGTTCACAAAGTCGATCGCTCACAAATTTATTAATGTGCATTTTTTCTCCATCACCAAAATCTCCATCAAAAGAAACTTCCGCTTCACATATAGTTGGAGCCCCCCGTGAAATTTTCCCAAAACCAAGCCCATTCCACGCAATATATGTACCAACAGCCAACAATAATATTATAGGCAAACCAAAAATCACGCCCTTCCACTGATCAAAAATTTCCCAAAAAACTTCACCAAGCCTTTCAGCCCGTTCCTCACGACGCCTTTGCTTAACCTTACGCATCACATCATCACGATCCATTCCTTTTGCAGCTTCCACAAAAATCTTAGCAGGGTCATTCGAGCCGGTACCATTAACAACCTTTTGCTTTGCAGCAGCCTCTGCCTCATTACGCTCCTCCACCAGTTCCGCATCAATAGCCATATCTTTTCGCGATATTTTTGAAGATAAATCCGCCTTAAGGCTCAACTTAAAAGCATCCGGAATCTCAATCAACTCTAAATCTCTTACCCTAATCAAAAAACCACTCAACTCACCAAAATAAACACCCTGCTTTTCGTTACTCTCACCGTAAAGCAAAAAATGGGCTCTTTTAAGCACTTTATAAATGCGCGGCCCCACAGACGCCTCGTCAATATTTAAAATCTGCATAATATCTCCATCCGAAACTTCCTCAAAAAATTTCAACATCAAAATTTCCCTTTCCTCAAGAGTAAGCTTGCCAAACATATGCTCAGCCTTATCTCTAATAGACTTCTCCGAGTCCTCAAGATTCTTATTATCCATAGCATTAAGAACCTCACCATTTGCTGAAGAATTATTTATGTAAGATGAAACTCGTGGCCAAGCCAAAGTATAAAGCCAAACAACAAAATTCGAATCCACAGGCGTTTCACCATATTTATTTAAAGCATCCAAAAAACTTAAACGTACAATTTTCTCAACTTCTTTACTATCCGAAACTCGTCTACGCACGTATCTATATAGGTCCGCAAAATAAGAATCAAACAAAGTGATAAATTGATCCAGTTGGCCTTTTCTAAGTTTTTCCACACATTGACGCTCTACGTATAAATCCATAAAACAAATGTTTATAAGGTATTAATCTATGCCATAGCAAAAAAACTTAGTCAATAGTAGCTTTCCATTTTGACTAGCCGAACAAAGAGAATTTTATTCTTTTCCCCTTTCCTTCATATCCCGCTTCGTCGCCTTAATTTTTTCATACTCATCATAAAAAGATTCCCCCATATTCCCAAGAACTCCAAACACAGCTTTCATCCCTTTAAAAACCTTCCCCTTCAAAGATGGGTCTTCCTTTTTTTTCACTTTTTCATCCTCGCCATATTCCCGCATTTTCTTAAATCCAAAATCCACAATGTCATCCAGTCCGGACTGAACATATGCCAGGCCCTTGCCTAATTTTCGCGACACTCCACCTTTAGCCATAAATTTTTAAATTATTTGTAGAAATTTTAGCAAATCAGGATTAAGGGTCAATAAAAATTTCTGCGCAGAAAAAAATCTCGACTTCCTAGGAAGCCGACACCTAAAATTTTTAGCCTATTACACCTAAATAATTTTTTATTTTTCGTCCCGGGACAAAAATGTTATGCCTTCAATGGAGTTTTAATTCCGATTTAGATCACCTGTCCTACTACTAATTTTGGTGGAGATGCCGGGAGTTGAACCCGGGTCCAGAGATGAGAACCTGCAACGTCTACAATCATAGTTCCTTTTAAAATTTTCAGCGAAACGCATTGAGAAGGAACAAAAAACGCGATCCACATATCTTCAAAAGTTTCGGACAAAGTAACGAAGAAATTTACTTTACCCTAACCTGATAAATTACGCCTACATAAGCCCATCAGGTGTCAGCTTAGTAAACGAAGTCCGAAAATTGTTCAGACTAGACAGTTGCCATTGAAGGTGCCAATTTGTTACCAAATTGTAGTGCACGAACTCTAGCAGCTGCTTTAGCTACAAATTCATTGTTAGCATCTATAGTGTACTGACGGATATAAGGGGAGACAGTACAATCCCCTGATTGCAATTACAGCATTCTTGTATCATCCTGTCGAATGCCAATACATCCCCATTTATCAAAGATCTGTACATTTAATTAAAGCATTTTCATCCCTCAAAGTCAAGGCCACACTACCTCGCCCCGTGTTTAGCCGATTTACCCAGCGCCTCCACACATTTTTTAAGCTCAGTAAACCAATCCTTACCTAAATCCTTCATATTTATCCTAAGTCTCGATCCTGTAATCGCAAAATCTGAATTATGCTCAAGAAGACTAATAATATTTGCAGGCTTAACCCTTTTTGAAACAGTTAAAACTATCTCTTTGTCCTTACTCATTGGAACGGTTTCAGCCCGGATACTCAATAAATTTGCATCCTTGGCCTTAATTTTTAACTCAATTATCCTAAACAAATTATTAACCTCTCGCGGTAATCTTCCATAATCCGAAACCAAATCATCCTGAATTTCCTGAAGATAATCTAAACTATCCGCCGAAGAAAGCCTCTGATACGCATTAATCTTATCATTTGAATCCAATATATAATTATCCGGAATATAAGCTGGAACAGGAAGCTCAATAGAAACATCCTTAATTTCTTCAAGCCCCTCACGAATTCGACCAGCCTTCAAGTCGGCAACAGCCTTATTAAGCATCCTCATAAAGTGAGCAACACCAACAACATTTATAACCCCGTGCTGATTAGCCCCCAATATATCACCGGCACCACGAATTTCCAGATCCTTCATCGCAATCTGAAATCCGCTACCAAGATCCGACGCTTCCACAATAGCCCTAAGCCTCTTCTTCGCATCCAACTTAAGCCGCTGTCCATGATACAAAAAATATGCAAAAGCCTGCGCCTTCCCACGACCAACACGACCACGCAACTGATACAATTGCGACAATCCAAATTTATCAGCATTATTCACAATCAAAGTATTCGCATTTGATAAGTCGATTCCGTTTTCAATAATTGTCGAACTTACAAGAACATCAAACTTTCCCTCCTTAAAGTCCATAATTCTCTCTTCAAGATCACCCGCCCCCAGTTTTCCATGCGCAACAATAAACCTGGCCTCCGGCACAAGCGTTTTTAATTTTTCTGCAAAACTATCAATTGTTTGCACACGATTGTGCAAAAAGTACACCTGACCACCCCGCTCCACCTCTTTCATAATAGCCTCCCTCACCAAAGTAGCCGAATATTTTCGCACCTCGGTAATAACAGGAAGACGACCAAACGGCGGCGTTGTAATAGTTGTAATATCCCGCAATTTATTCAAACAAATATTAAGTGTTCGCGGAATTGGAGTTGCAGTTAAAGTTAAAACATCCACCTCTTTTTTAAGATCCTTAAGCACTTCCTTCTGCTTAACTCCAAATCTTTGCTCTTCATCAATAATCACAAGCCCCAACTTCTTAAATGCAACATCCGGCTGAAGAAGCCTATGGGTACCAATAATAATATCTATCTCCCCCTTCTTAAGCTTTTCCAAAATTTTCTTTTGCTCGGATACCTTTCTAAAACGACTGAGCATTTCAATTCGTACATTAAACTGATCCATTCTTTTTCGGAAAGATTTATAATGCTGATCCGCCAAAATTGTAATTGGTGAAACCACTGCAACCTGTTTGTTATTCATAACCGCCTTAAAGGCTCCCCGCATAGCCACCTCTGTTTTTCCAAACCCAACATCCCCGCAAATAAGCCTATCCATTGTTCCTTTCTTCTCCATATCCGATTTAACATCATTAATCGCTTTAATCTGCCCCGGAGTTTCATCATAAGGAAAAGTATCTTCAAATTGTTTTTGCATATCATTGTCTTGCTTATACACAATGCCCTTCGCAGCTTTACGCTCCGCATATAAATTAAGAAGCTCTTTTGCTATCTTTTGAGTTTCTTTTTTAACCCGACTGGTAATTGTATTCCATTCCGCAGATCCAAGCCGTGTTAATTTTGGCATTAATTCCTCAGATCCAATATACTTGTTTACTTTATCCGCCTGGTCAATTGGTACAAAAAGTTTGTCATTCTCCGCATAACCAAGTTTCATGTATTCCTTTGTAATAGCGTCCACAGTTTTTTTCTCAAGGCCTAAAAACTTTGCAATACCATGATCCGCGTGTACAACCGCGTCACCGGGCTTCAAGCCCATCAAAAAATCATTAAACACATTCCTGTCAACCTCTTTCTTCTCTTCCCCTTTTAAAAAAGGAACTTCAATATCACTAAAAAGCACAATTTTTTCCTTGGGATTCTGGAAAGATTGTGGAAAAACATCCTCTTTTTGCACATTAATCAAATATACAGATTTTGTGGATAGTCGATTTTCCGGAAACTCGTCCCTAAAAGGAACTTTTTGATCAGCTAAAAGACCTCGTGCCTCATGCATATGTTTTGTAAAGAACAATATTTTCCATCCTGCGCTAATTTTATCCCTTAAATCATTTCCAAAATCATAGCCAGTTCTATACTTTAATATTGAAAGATAATGAAGATGCGCGTGCCGGGCTTCATCACTATTAAAAGATGTAAAAGCAACTGAACCGCATTGATCACCCGCCTCATCCATAAAACTATTCCAGACATCATAATTTTCATCCACAGTATCAACCTCGTCATCTATAATTAAACCATCTTCTTCAAGTAAGTCTATAATATCATTAGTTTCGTAATCATAATTTAGTGGAAAAACTTCTACACTTTTCAAGGTTTTTTGCACATTTGAGTAGTCGTTTTCATCAATAACCGAAATTTTTTCCACATTATCAAAATCCATATCAATACGAATGGGATTTTCGCTATTCACGGGATACACAAGCAAACTATCGCCTATTCGAAGATATTGCCCTTTCTCAACTTTATCGTCATCAGTAATTTCGTATCCCCCTGACACAAGGGCTTCCACAAATTCAACCAAATCAAGACCATCTTTTTCCTTAATTTCAAGTTTTTTATCCTTAATGTGCATAACATCAGGGAAGTTTTGAAGCAAAGATTCAAATTCAATCACAAAAACAGCCTTTTTGTTGGTCAAAATCCTCAAAACAAACTCAACTAATTTAAGCCTTTTAGCCCGTTCGAATTCTCTATAAGTACCATAAGCCCCCCTTTTATCGTCTTTAAGCTTTCTGTAAGTATATACGGGCCTGTCGCTCCACATATGAAGAGCCTTATAAACCTTGTTAAAATCGTCCTCACCGTTTGTAACCCACAATGTATTACCAACCGCGGAATGGTCATCACGCAAAATATCACTTATAATAAGCGCTTTTGAAGAACTGTTCCCCACTCCGGAGTAAGAAACATTTTTATTTTTTCGAAAAAGGTCAGTAGCTTCTTTAAGCTCCTCCTTCGGAAAAAAGGAAATAATATTTCGCATTAATTTTAATTATCTTAAACCTTTAAAGGCATTATTATATAAACATATCCATCTGCATTGACCGGTTTAACCAAAGCTGGTGATTCTTTATCGTTAATCACCATATCGATTTTATCGGAGCTAATATATGTCAATACATCTAACAAATATTGAGCATTTAGGGATATTTTATTGTTATCACCATTCACCTTTACTGGAAGTTCTGCTTTTTCCTCACCAACCTTCGTTTCTTCAGATGACACTACCATTTTACCATCTTTTGACACGTTTAGGCAAACACTGTTGTTGTTTTCTCTTGCAAAAAGACTAACTCTTTTAAGCACAAGCGATAAATCTTCTACAAAAACCTCAAAACGAGTTTTATCATCTTTGGGGATTATTTTTTTATAATCAGGAAATTTCCCCTCAATTAAGCGGGAAATGAGTTCTATACCACCAATGGTGAATAATATCTGATTTTTTGTAATATCGACTCTAACCTCTTTGTCATCGGATTTGCTCACAATTTTTGCCAATTCATTCATGGTTTTTGCAGGTACAATACATTCAAGATCTTCCTTAGAGCCGGTTAAAACGTTAATTTTCTTTTCAGCAAGCCTGTAACTGTCCGTAGCAACCATCTTTAACTCCTCCTTTGACTGACTTAAAAATACACCGCTAAGAACAGGCCTGGAAGTGTTTAAAGAAGCTGCAAACACAGATTCCGTAACAGCTTCGTAAAAATCGTCAATCTTCACACTAAAATAATGACCCTTCTCAATTTTTGGAATTAAGGGGAATTCATCCGAGCTTATACATTTAATCTTTGTATTTGAAGACGAAGAAGTAATCTCCAGGCTGACTCCTTCGCTAAAATTCAATTCAACTTTTTCATCGGTTAAAAGCGAAACATAACTTGTAATCAATTTTGCCGGAACCGTAATTGCCCCCTCGCTTCGTACATCCGCATCAATCGAACACGAAATTGCAATTTCAAGATTTGTTGCGGAAAAATGCAATTTTTTTCCTTTGGCGTTCAATAAAATGTTGTTTAGTACAGGCAATGTATTGTTCGGATTTATTGCCTTATTAACAACGTTTAAAGCATAATCTAAATCTCTTTGAGCACAAAATAACTTCATTTTTAGGGGTTAGAAAAACAATCTTAAAATTTAAGTCTGGATTTCATTATATAAATTATTTCTAATAAAACAATACATTTTTTTTTACACAAGACTTTATAACCAATAACTAAATAACTAATAAATTAATTTATAAAAGAACAGTTATTAGTAAGGTTTTACAATATAAGAAAAAAGTATTAAAATAATATTCCTTTATTTCATAAGAAAAAGAAGATAAATAATTGAACTATAAAATAAATTAAAAATACAATTGTGTAAAAAATGTTTATAAATATTTCAAAACTTGATGTAGAATCAGTATAACTTTGCTAATCTAATAGAGAAAAAACTAAGAAAAAATAACTTATGAACAATATAATTTTAAATGTCGGTGCATTACTTTTGGGAGTCGGTATGGGAGCAGTCTTTATCCTTATTATTCTAAAGAATAAAAAGCTTTTTGATATTGAAACCAAGAAAGAAAAAGCTGCCGGAATAATTGAAAACAGTAGAAACAAGGCGGATCAGTTATTAAAAGAAACCAAGGAACGGGTACGAACATCAAAAGAGAATTTAAAACACGAGCTGGATAGGAGAAAAGAGAGAATAGGGAATATAAAGGAATCACTAAAAACACGCGAGGAAGCACTTGAAAAAAAACAAAATAGAATAAATCAGGTAAAACTTGCGTTAAAAACCGAAAATGATTTTCTCGCATCCGCAAGAGAAGCTATAAAAAATCAAGAACACGAGACAAATGAAAAGCTTGCAAAACTTGTTGGTACAAGCTTAGAAGCGCTTCATGATGAAATTTTAAGGCGATATAAAAGTGAATTAACAGAAGAAGCAGAGGAGAAACTTTTAAACATAGAAGAAAACCTCAAAGAAAACGCCAACAAAAAAGCAAAAAAACTTATAGTAAATGTGCTTCAAAGGTTAAGCTCACCTACTTCGGTAGAAACTAAAGCTGTTTTAGTGAAGGTACCTAAAGATCATATAAAAGGAAAAATCGTCGGGAAAAAAGGGCAAAATATTGTTGAATTTGAAAGAAATCTTGAAGTGGATATTATTTTTAACGATCTTCCCAAAACTATCAGCATTTCCGGATACAACCTTGTTAATAGAAGAATAGCAAAAAGAGCCATCCAAAAACTTATAAAAATTCGAGGAGCGATAAATAAAAAGGTTATTAAAAGAACTATTGAAAAAGCAAAGGTGCAGGTTGAGGAGGAGCTTTTAAAAATTGGGCGTGAAGTTGTAAAAAAAATGAATCTAAAAATAAAAGATAAAGAGTTGATCAAAACTATTGGACGTCTTCAGTTCAGAACAAGTTATGGACAAAATATTATGAAACATTCAATGGAAGTGGCCTGGGTAGCGACAATGCTTGGAGGAGAACTTGGACTAAATGTTAATACCTGTAAGGTTGGCGGATTTTTGCACGACCTTGGAAAAGCCATTGATCAAGATCCCGACATACAGGGAGCTCACGATTATCTTACAAAGGAACTTATGGAAAAGTTTGCTTTTAATGAAGAAGAGATTCACGCGGCATGGACGCACCACGAATCAGAAGCACCATCTACTCCGGAAGCTTTAATAGTTCAGGCGGCGGACGCTGTATCAGCGTGTAGGCCGGGAGCTCGCCAGGAATCAATAGACAAATATGTAGAAAGACTCCAGGCATTGGAAGAAACAGCCAGAAAATTTGATGGAGTAAAGAATACCTTTGCAATATCCGCGGGACGGGAATTAAGAGTAATCGTCGATCCGGAAATAATTTCAGATCAGGGAATAGGTAATCTTGCCGAGGATGTTTCACACAAAATTGAAGAAGACTTAAGTTACCCGGGAACAATTAAAGTTAATATAATAAGGAGAACTCACCACACAGAAATAGCTAAGTAATAAACCTATGAAAAATAAAAACAAGAAATCACAAAATCGACTTGTCGATAAGGTGGTTATGGGGGCAGTTATAGGGGGCGCAATAGGTTCAGTTGTAGGAGCCTCAATAAATAAAGAAACCAGACAAAACATTGTGAAAGAAGTAAAAGAAGAGGCGGTGAACGCAAAAAAAGCATCAAAGAAATTAAGCAGAAGATTTATCAGATTATTTAAAAAGAAAAAGCGATAAGATGAAAAAAAAGAATATAAAAATTTCGATTAGCGCCTTATTAATAATAGTAGCTATATGCATATTAACAATATTTTCATTGTGTTTTGTTTTGCATGGAAGAATTAGCCCGGGAACATATGTTGCGGGAATTGATATCTCAAATCTGACACCCGATAAAGCAGTAGAAAAGCTGGAGGATAAAGTCTCGGAATTCTCCGGCAATGGTTTGGAAATTTCTTTTAAGAAAAATCATGTCTTTAGTCCCCGGGATCTGGGAATAACTTTACTTTCGCAGGAAACAGTCGATTCTATAAGTACAGTTAACAGTGATCATTTATTAAGTTCAACTTTTGAGATTTTATTTGAAAATAATAATGAGCGTAACATTTTATTTTTAGCTGATATTGAGAGGCATCAATTAATAAAGAACATTGAGAAGACTTTTGGCTTAGGAGAAATAAAGCCGGTTAACGCCCAATTCACATTGGATGAATATGGAAAATTATCAATATTAAATGGTGCAAAAGGATATATAATAGACGAAGAAAAATTATTAAGCGATATTGAATCTAGCGTGGGAAAACTGGATTCAACCCCTATAATACTTGATCTTGTTGAAAAGGACCCTATGATAACTACAGAAGATTTAGTAAACGAAGAATCCTACATAAGAGAACTGATTTCCCATTCAATAACTGTAGAGGACCCTATTTATAGCGATCCATGGTATGTGAAAATTGCAGATTATCCCGAGTGGGTCGAATTTATAAGCACAAAAAACGGAACTGAAATTAAAATAAAACAGGAAGAGCTTGATAAGTTTATTGATGAAGAAATATCTAAATGGCTGGACCTTGAGCCGGAAAACGTGAATATTTATATGGATGAAAACAATGAAGTTATAATTGAAGGAAGAGGAAACGATGGAAAACGGATTCAAAGAGAACTTTTAAAAGAATCTTTGGAGATTGCCGTAAAAGATAAAGTGGACAGTGTTGTGGTACCTGTTAAAAAAGTTGAACCCCAAATTACCATATCGGAAGACTTGCAAGAGCTTGGTATAAAGGAAAGAATCGGCGTTGGACATACCTCTTTTTACGGATCGCCTTCTAACAGAGTTCACAATATAAAAGTGGGGGCAAGTAAGTTTCAGGGAAAAATCGTCGCACCGGGCGAGGTTTTTTCATTCAACGAGAATCTTGGTAGAGTAGACGGAACAACAGGTTACCGAAGAGAGCTTGTTATTAAACCGGACGGAACCAAACCCGAATGGGGCGGAGGAATCTGCCAGGTCTCAACAACAATGTATAGAGCCATTCTGTTTTCAGGGCTTGAAATCGTAAAACGCTTCCCGCACTCATACGCGGTCTCATATTATTCACAAGTTCTTGGCCACGGTCTTGATGCTACAATTTACCTAGGCGGACCCGACCTTCAATTCAAAAACAATACTGATAACCATATATTAATTCAGGCTTACACTCAGGATGATTACGAATTATATTTTGTATTCTACGGAACTTCAGACGGAAAAAGTGTTGAAATGGAAGGGCCATACTTATCCGGTTATCATTCACCTGGAGCAACTCAATATATTGAAACAACAACTCTCGCTCCCGGACAAACTAAACAGGTTGAAAAAAGACACACAGGATTTACCGCTATTTGGTATAGATACATAACAGACTCAGCCGGAAAAACAGTTAAAGAAAGAATCACCACTAAATACAAAGCAATTCCTGCAAGAATACTGGTGGGAGTAGAATCAGTTAGCGAATAATACTTATTTAGAATTTTTAGCTTTATCAAGCCTTTGAAGTTTTCTTTTCATAGACTGAGCTTCTTTGTTTTCAGGGTCTAGCTTTAAAATTAGGCCAACAACCTCTTTAGAATTTTCAGTATCTTCGAATTCGTTTAAAAGATCCAGTTTTAAGAACATGTAATCTATGTTTTTCTCATCCATATCCAGAGCTTTATTCAAAGCAATCATAGCCAGATCAGGTTCTTGCATAGATCTGTAAACCTGGCAAAGGCTAACAAATCTTTGGGGCCTGCTTGGATCCAGATCAATAGATTTTTGATAGGCTTCCCTTGCCCCTTCATAATCATTTTGATTATAAAGGGCTAACCCTAAATGACTATAATGTACGGAATCTTCATCAATTTGAGCGAGTTCTTTAAAAAGAGCCGCTGCAGGGGAAAACATTTCCTTGTGCATATAAAGCACAGCCAGATTATGCATAGTTTCTTTATGTGTAGGATCAAGCGAAAGAGCCTGAACAAAACATTTTATTGCCTCATCTTCTTTACCCGCATTAACAAGAACCTGTCCCCTTTTACATAAATCGTTAACTTTTTTTCTGTCATCATGTGAAAGCCTAACCTTCTTTGTTTTGTCTTTAGCTGTATTTTCCTCATGCTCTTTATTGGAATCTTTTTTACGGGAGGAAGAAAAGGTGATAATTAGCCTACGCAAAAAAACGATTAGCAGGGCGGTGATGCTGAGAAAAATTACTAAATAGGTCCACATAATAAATATTCAATAAATTTTAAGAATCTTTCTTTTTTGATTTATATGGGCTTTTAAGAACTTTATCTATCTGATCGGAGTCCACAACAGCATAATCCTCAATGTCTTCAAAAAACAATTTTACCTTTTGGTTTAATATATCAAGAGCAATAATTTCTCCCGATTTTGAAGGAGTGGGCGCTCCTCTTTTTAATTTTACTTTGGAACCAATATCGGGAATATTTTTCTTTAACTCTTTGTAAGCATCTACTTCATACTTAAGGCAACACAAAAGTTTGCCACAAGTGCCGGAAAGCTTGGAACTTCCTTTACTTTCAAGGGATTGGACCCTAACCATATCCATGCTTATACTTTCAAGCTTATCCAGAAATGTAGAACAACAAAGACTTCTGCCACACTTTCCATAACCGCCAACAATTTTAGCCTTATCTCTCGGACCAATTTGTCTTAGATAGATCTGCTTTTGCAAATTTTTAGCCAGATCTTTTACCAGGTCTCTAAAATCGACTCTTTCATCAGCTGTAAACATAAAAAGAACCCTGCTTCCATCAAATGAGTATGAAGCTACAAAAACCTGCATATCAAGCTTATGGGTTTTTATTAGTTTTTTACAAACAGATAGCGCATGCTCGCTTTGCTCCTTATAGCTGATAAGACGTTGAGAGTCGTTCGCCGTAGCCAGGCGTAAAATTTTCGAATCTCTTACTATGTTTTCAGGGGCTTTCGAAGGTATTTTATTTAATTGTATCACACCAAACTCTTCTTTACCGTCTTCATCTTTAAATATTACTTCATCACCTTCGGCGTAAGAAGTTTTTTCATTATATGGAATTTCAACAGGCTTAAAGGAATAACAGCTTTTTATAGTTGTAACTAATTCTTTTGCCATAATTTTTTATAAAGACAGTATTAAGTTTTCCAGAAAAAGACGCAGATTTACATTTCCTTTGGAAAGCATACCAGCATCAGCAATTTTTGAAAGCGTTTTTATGTATTTTTTCTGAACTTCATAAGATTTTTCTTCAAGCATACGGCTACGTAAAATTTGACTTAGTAGGTTATAAAACAATTCAATTTTTTTAGGATCTTCAATGATTTCATTTACATAAGCAAATCTATCCACTGTATTGTTGTGGTTAACAAAGCCCTGAATGTCGTGGTATGCCTTAATATGCTCAGATAAAGCCTCAGGCTTTCTGATAAGCTGGACCGCCTTACCGGTTTTACCTAAAGAAAATAAACACGCCTTTCTTATTTGATCATCATCACTGTCAGGGTAAAGCTCGCGAATTTTGGCGCTCAGATAATTTACGGACATAACGCCAAACGTAATAGTTCTTACTCTGGAAACAATTGTTGTTAAAACATCTCGCAAATTATTTGTAGTAAGAAGAATAATTGTGCCTGGTGGAGGTTCTTCCAAAGTTTTTAAAAAACTATTTGCCGCTTCAATTGTCATTCTCTCCACGCTCTGAATCAAAAGCACCTTATACGGGGCCTGAGGGGTCATATGAAGGCGCTCAATAATACTTTTAACATCTGCTATACCTATAGATTTTTTATCATCCTTAAACTCCATAGTATCAATATGAGAACCTTTCCGAATCTGTATACATGTGGGACATTTATGACAAAAATTATTTTCGCACTGTAAAATACCGGCCAGTTTTTTTGCCACTGTATATTTGCCAACACTGTTTGGGCCTGCCATTAAATAAGAATGAGCCAGATTACCGGTTTCAATATCTTTCTCAAGTTTATTTAGCTGATTTTCATGACCTATTATAGACCAGTTATATTTCATGTCTTATCATTTTATCTAGAACCTATTTTTCCAGTTTTTTCCCTGACGTACAAGCAGATCTTTGGCATCCTCGGGATGTTCCATTAATTCTTTAACAAAAATTTCTAAACGAACTTTGTTCTGCGAACCTTTTACCAGAATGATGTCCCCAGACTTAACTTTGTCGAAAAAATGGGCGGACGCCTCTTTTGCGCTTTTAAAAACATGAACAGATTTCTCATCCATTCCTTTTTCTATTGCCACTGCGGCAATCTTGGAGGCGTCCGCCCCCACCGTCAAAAGCACGTCACAATATTGAGGAGCAATTTTACCAATATCTTCATGTAATTGCTGACTCTTTGGTCCAAGCTCATTCATGCTGCCAAGCACAGCAATTTTCCTTTTTGCGCCTTTTATTTTAGGAAGAATTTTTAAAGCTTCTCGTAAAGCCTTAGGCGATGAATTATAAGAACTATCTAAAATCGTCGCACCATTTATTGCAGGAATAATACTCATCCTGCCGGGCGGCAGCTTATAACGCATCACAGCCTTTACGCAGTCCTCTATTCCCATCCCCATCTCCAGTCCGCAAATAATAGCCGGAACCATAACCATTGCATTATAGTTCCCCAAAACCTCAGCCTTCACATCTGTCCTATAATCCTTATGAGCCAACACAAAATGAAGTCCGTCTAAATTAGATTCAGTTTCCTTAATTCTGTAGCTTACATTCGCCCCCCGCCCAAAAGTAATTACTTTTCTCTTTGGACAAGACCGCGCCAATGCAGCAATATATTCATCATCAGTGTTTAATATCGCAGTACCACCTTCTTTAAGAACTTTTACAAGCTTACTTTTTTCATCAAAAATTTCCTTCAAAGAATTAAATTGCCCTTCTGCCATATGCACCGGAAAAATATTCGTAATAACCGCAATATCAGGAACAATAACAGAAGTTAAAAAATCCATATCTCCGGGCTTATCCACACCAAGTTCAAGCAGTAAAACTTCAGACAAATCCCTTCTAAAAGAATTTACAAAAGCTTTCGACAACAAATACATCCACTTCCTTGCAGAAGAAAACCCACTCTCAATGTCTAAAATTGTCAGAAGCAGGCCAAACTCACTATTCATACTTTTTTTGGATCTATGAACCTTAAACTGAGTATTTAAAACAGTAAAAATTGCGTCTTTTGTACTGGTTTTTCCAACCGAACCCGTAACAGCAATAATTTTGCCACGATACTTTTTTAGGCGACGTTTCGCCATTCGTTTAAGACAGAATAATATAATTTTCTTAATAAGGCTTTTCATATGCTTAATTATACGCAATTTATTTTATCACAACCAAATAATATGTTAAAATTCCGATGTTTTATAATTTAATTTATAAAAATGAGAAAAATCGTCGCGCTCGCGCTAATCGCTTTATCTACTTTTATATTCACAGCCTGTAACCAAGAAACTATGGCAGAA
>WJKE01000081.1 GCA_014729275.1 Candidatus Peregrinibacteria bacterium
AAGAAGGATCATATCAAGAAGATCGTCAATACCCTGGCCATTTAATGCAGACACGGGAACCATTACAGTAGTCCCGCCCCATGCTTCAGGCTGCAGGCCATGTTCACTTAACTCAGCCATAACCTTATCAGTCGTAGCTTCTGGTTTATCAATTTTATTAATTGCAACAATTATAGGAACTTTTGCTTCCTTAGCATGATCCAATGCCTCAATTGTTTGAGGTTTAACACCTTCGTCCGCAGCTACAACCAAAATAGCGATATCAGTTACTTTGGCTCCACGTGCACGCATAGAAGTAAAAGCTTCATGCCCGGGAGTATCTAAAAATGTTATTAACTTACCCTTCTTCTTAACCTGATAAGCACCAACATGCTGTGTAATTCCACCCGACTCGGTAGAAACAACGTCAGATTCCTTAATTGTATCCAAAAGTTTTGTTTTACCATGATCAACATGCCCCATTACAACAACAACCGGCGGACGCTCAGTTAAATCGGAAGAGTCGTCTTCTTGTAATAAATTACTAATATTGCGACCTATAAAATCCTCTACTCCCGCCGCTTCTCTTTTGCGCTTAACTCTTATACCCAAATCATCAGCAATTACCTGAATAGTATCAAAATCTATATTTTGATTAATATTCGCCAGAACACCGTTTTTCATAAGTTGACCAATAATCTTTGCCGGAGGTATACCTGATTTTTCAGAAAATTCTTTTACAGAAATATGTTGAGGAATCTCAATGCTACCCTTTAAATCAGTAGTTTTTTTAGAATCAGAAACGTCAGTAGATTTCTTTTTATCAGATCGGCCCGCTGTTTTTTTTCTTTGTTTTTTAATTAGTTCGCGTTCCTGCTCCTGCGCAATAAGTTCATCATAGATTTCAGCCACTTCCTCAGTGCCGGTATTTTCTAGCTCTTCTTCTTTTTCGCCCAATTCATCCAAAACTAACTCAGCTACTTCATCATCTATAACCCTGGCTCTTGGACTTACCTCGAAACCAAGCTCATTAAGTTTAGCCTTAAGCTCTTTTGATTCCATTCCCAATTGTTCGGCAATTTCAGCGATTTTTCGAGACATAAAATATTAATCAATAAAAAACGTGAACAGTCTACGAAAAAAAATAGATAAAGTAAAGAAGAGAGTTATATTTAATTAAAAGTTTAACAAAAATTTATGGAATCGATTTTATTGGTAACAAGTATTATATCACTTGCAGCAGTGTTTTTCCTTATATTTAAGATATTAAATCAAAAAAAGCCAGATTCGGAAAACGGGATCATGTTGGAATACCTGGAGAGCCTAAGAAAGGAGCTAAGAGAGTCAACTACAGATTCAAGAAAGGAAACCCAATTACGGCTTGACAAAATGAATGAAAGGCTTAGTAAAGGGCTTCAGGACTCCTCGCAGACAATCCAAAAGCAGTTTATGCACTCGGCAGGAATGATTAAGGAGATAACAAAAGAGTTAACAGAGCTAAAGGGAACCAATAAGCAGGTTTTGGGAGTGTCCGAAAAACTGCAAAGCCTGGAAAACATACTAAAAAATCCAAAACAGCGGGGGATACTGGGGGAGTATTTTCTTGAAAGCCTTCTTGCAAATGTGCTTCAACCAAATCAATATAAAATGCAGTACAAATTTGAAAGTGGCGATATTGTTGATGCGGCAATATTTTTCAGGGAAAAAATAATTCCGATTGACGCAAAGTTTTCTTTAGAAAAGTATAATAAAATAATGAAAGAACAAGATAAGGAAAAAAGAGGAAAACTTGAGAAAGAGTTTAAAATGGATATTAAAAACAGGATCGATGAAACTTCCAAGTACATAAGACCTCAAGATAACACAACCGATTTTGCTTTTATGTTCATCCCTGCTGAAGGAATTTACTACAACCTGTTAATTTATAATGTAGGCAGCGTAAATATCAATACGCAAGATCTGGTAGAATATGCATTTAAAAAACATGTAATAATCGTTTCGCCAACATCCTTCTATGCTTACCTCGAAACAGTACTTCAGGGGCTTAAGGCTTTAAAAATGGAGGAATCGGTTAAAGATATTATTAAAAAAGTAACAGAACTCGGAAGGCATTTAAATAGTTACGAAACAAATCTGGATAAAATGGGGAATCATTTATCAACAACAGTTAATATGTATAATAGTGCATATAAAGAATTTAAGAAGATAGACAAAGACGTATACAAAATAACTGATGGCGAAGAAGGCGGAGAGGTAGAGCCAATTTTAGTAGATAAACCGATAAAATAACCATAAAACAATGAAAAAACACTTAAAAATTATAACAATTATAGTTTTGAGCCTCGGTATTTTAGGAGGCATCGCATATGTACAGGTTGAAAATAAAAACCTTTTTAAAGGACAAATTTTTAATGACCCTGAAGTTGTAAGCGACGAACAGGAAAAAGACAGTACAGCACCCGCAGACTTAACAGGAGAGATTTCGGTTAAACCGGTTAGTTCCGCTGAAGAAGATATTATGGTAAGCGTAACTATTAAAAATCTTGGCCCCGGCGACCTAAGATCAGGGGACAGATTTAAGTATTCAATTCAGATCAATGGGGTGGAAGCATTTGTAAATACGGATTCCTTCAGTCAAATGGCAGCAGGGGATAATTTTACATTTACTTATCCAATCCCAAGGAGTATTTACCAATATGAGGACATGGGAGTAATAACTTTGAATATTGATACAGAGAATACGGTAAAGGAAGAAAACGAAGATAATAATAAATATGAAGTAGAATATTCCTATTAAGATATCCTACTTCATTTGTAAAAATCTCTAAAAAAATTCACACCTTACCTTCTTCTGCTGGTTTTTTCTCAGCTTCCTTAGTCTCTTTTATCTGCTCAGATTCTTCATCTTGATCGTTCTTTTCATCTTCATCGTTCTTTTCATCTTGATCGTTCTTTTCATCTTGATCGTTCTTTTCATCTTGATCGGTCTTTTCATCTTCATCGGCCTTATCCTCATCTTTTTCATTTAATGCTTTTATAGAAAGACCAACTCTATGTTCATCAGGGTCAATAGCGATAATTTTAGCCTTTACTTTGTCGCCGACAGACATAAGATCTTCAGGTTTTTGATCTTCATTATCAGTAATTTCACTTACATGAATTAATCCGTTAATATCATCATCCAGTTTAACAAAAGCACCAAAAGGAGTGATTCGTCCAATTTCTGATTCAATAACTGTGCCTACTTTATATTTTTTAGCTGCTTCAACCCAGGGATCAGGTATAAGCCTCTTCATTGAAAGGCTGATTTTATCTCTTTCCTTACCGATTACAAGAACCTCAACTTCATCACCGAGTTTACCATAGTCGTTTGGATCTTTTACATGTCCCCAGGCAATTTCGGAAATATGAACAAGGCCCTCTAGACCTCCAAATGTAACGAAAATACCAAAATTCACAATACCACTGATTTTACCCATAATTTTTTGACCAACTTCAAGCTTATCAAGTGCTTCCTTTCTTTTTTCTTCTTCAGCTGCTTTTTCGGAAAGAATTAGCTTTCCTCCATCCTTATCAAGGTTAATAATCTTAACTTTTAAAGGGATATTGGTAAGTTTTTGTAACCTGGATAGAATCTGGGCACTATTTGCACCATTCACACGTGGATAGTGCAGCGGAGCCAATTGTGAAACGGGAATAAATCCCTTGATTCCATCAATATTAAGAAGAAGACCACCCTTATTAGCTTCATTAGCCTTAATTTCAATAACGTTATCGTTTTCATAAGCTTCTATAAAGCTTTGCCATGTCTTTTTCTGACTGGCTTTCCTTAAGGATAATACGGCAAGCCCATCTTCATTTTCTTCCTCAAGAACATAGGCTGAAACAGTATCGCCTTCCTTTATATCCTTGATAGTACCTGCACTATCATGTGTTTCCTGACCGCTAATTACACCGGTGGAAATACCTTCAAGATCGACTAAAACCTTATTTTTTTGAATGCCAATAACCTTACCCTCAACAATTGTTCCGGGTTCCGGTGTTTTTATGGATTGAGAACCTTTTAGTAACTCTTCCATAACTGAACTCTCAGTATATGTAATCATAAACTTTTTATAGCAAGATTTTTATTAATAATCGCTTAGTAGTGTTGATCTATCTTGCTATTTAAAATGATTCATCACTATTAAGCATGAGGATTATAAGTATCAAAGCCGTTTAAGTCAACATAATTATGCAAGAAGATAATCCTAGTCTTTGACAATCTGTAGTTTAGCGCCTTGTTTTTTAAGCTTAACAGTATCCCCTTCTTTAAATTCTCCTTCCAAAAACTTGTGAGTTAAGGGGTCTTCGACCAAATTTTGTATAGCTCTACGCACAGGTCTGGCTCCGAACTTTGGATCAAATCCCTCTTTGGCAAGGGTAGAAAGAGCTCCCTGAGTAACCTCAAGCTTTACATGTTTTTGATTAAGTCTATTTTGAAGATATTTGAGATGCAGTTTAACAATATCTTTAATATGATGGTTATTTAGAGCATGGAACACGACAATTTTATCAATTCTGTTTAAAAATTCAGGCCTAAAGTGCTTTTTAAGCTCAGCCAGAATATCTCTTTTTGCGTGTTCAAAATCTTCCTCCGCTCTGCTTAGCTCATTATTATTTGTGGTAAACCCTATTGGTGCAGCTTTTTCAGTGAGAATTTTTGCCCCAACATTGGAAGTCATAACTATTAAAGTATTCCTAAAATCCACCTTACGGCCTTTGGCATCTGTAAGTTCTCCATCTTCAAGGATTTGAAGCAGAAGATTAAATACATCGGGATGAGCTTTTTCAATCTCGTCGAATAGTATTACGCTATAAGGCTTGGTACGAACCGCCTCGGTTAGCTGACCACCATCATCATAGCCAACATAACCCGCTGTGGCACCAACCAGACGTGAAGTATTATGCCGCTCCATAAATTCACTCATATCTATTTTAATCAGGGCATCTGGATCATTGTAAACTTCTTCAGCCAAAGCTTTTACCAATTCCGTTTTTCCGACACCAGTCGGCCCCATAAAAACAAAAGAACCAATTGGCCGCTTCTCGTCTGCAAAGCCCGCTCTGGACCTCCTTATAGCTGAAGAAACGGTTTCTATTGCCTCATCTTGACCAATAATTCTGGACCTTAAGGAATTTTCAAGTTTTTTTAGCCTTTTTATTTCATTTTGTACAAGTTTGGTTACCGGCACTCCCGTAACCGAAGAAACTACTTCCGCAATATCATCCTCCGTAAGTTTTTCTCGTTTTTCTCTGGGTAATTTTACATATCTCTGATCTTCGATTTTTTTGCTTATTTCAAGCTCTTGATTTCTTAGTGTGGCAGCCTTTTCATAATCTTGCCTTGAAACACATTGCTCCTTCTTTTTAATTATTGAAGATATTTTTTTTTGAAGTTTTCTGATTTCATCATTATTGCTTTTAGATCTAATTCTCTTTTTTGCGGCTGCTTCATCTATAAGGTCAATCGCCTTATCGGGCAAGTATCTATCGTTGATATAACGCTTTGAAAGTTTGATTGAGGAGTAAATAGCCTTGTCGTCTATACAAAGGTTGTGATGATCCTCAAAAGCCTCTTGAAGACCTTTTAACATTTCAAGGGATTCATCCTCGCTTGGCTCTTTAACCATAACTGTCTGAAATCTTCGTTCAAGTGCGGCATCTTTTTCTACATTTTTTCTATACTCAGAAGTTGTAGTTGCCCCAACCATCTGAACTTTTCCCCTGGATAAAGCGGGTTTTAAAATGTTTGCGGCATCCAGACTCCCTTCAGCACTACCAGCTCCAATTACGGTATGAAGTTCATCAATAAAAAGAATGATATTATCCTGTGAAGCAGCTTCTTCAAGAATATGTTTTACTCGTTCTTCGAATTCACCTCGATATTTTGTTCCCGCGACAACTGAAGCCATAGATAATGATAATAGTTTTTTATCCAGCATATTGTCCGGTACTTCCTCGCGTGCGATAGCTTGGGCCAAGCCTTCAATAACAGCAGTTTTTCCAACACCCGGTTCTCCAATAAGAACAGGGTTATTTTTAGTTTTTCTTGAAAGAATACTTACAATCCTTTCTATCTCATTTTCACGTCCCACAATTGGATCAAGCTCATTTTTTCTTGCGTTTTCAACAAGGTCGGTAGTGAAATAATCAAGTGCGGGTGTTTTTGAAGGCGCGCCATTGGGATCCTTCTTTCCAGCTTTTTTATAATCGGCTTCCTTGCCGGCTTGCCCCATCATTCCTTGAAGACCTGACAAAAAGAATTCAATAGGGTTCATCATAGGAGTATTTTTAGAGGCTTGCATAGTGTCGGAATCAGTGGAAGAAGGCATCTGCCTGGCCTTTTCAAAAATTTCAATTATTTGCGCTTTTATGTCATCACAAGAGACCTTCATGTTTTCTAAAATCACTGTTGCAGCGGTATCCTGCTGAGAAACGAGTGAAAAAAGTAAGTGCTCGGTACCAACAAAAGAATGACCGTATTCATGTGCGACCTTAAAAGCACCTTCAATAACTTTCTTCGCAAAAACACTTAATCCGCCAGGTTCAATATTTTTTCTTGGAAGAGTTGACCTGCCTACGGTTTTTAGTACGAGATTCACGTTCTCCAAAGAAACACCAAAATTAAAAAGAATTGATGCTCCGAGTGAATTTTCTTGCGTAAGAACTCCAATTAAAATATGTTCCGTACCTACATAATTGAGCTTTACTTCTTTTGCCTTTTCCTGTGCGACAATTAAGGCTTTTTTTGCTTCTTTTGTGAATTTACTGAAATTGTTAAACGAGTCCATTTGTAATTGATTAATATTATCTATTTATTCTACCACATTCTTCCCAATACTGGAATAAAGCTTAAAGAAATAGACTTTACGTGTAAAAGAAAGATGATAGTATAACTTTTTAGCACTCTTAATTATAGAGTGCTAGAAAATAAAATACAAGGGGAATAATTAGTATTTTCTCAAAGCATTGATTGATGAAAAGCAGGAAAAATGGTATAATTTATAGAATAATTGTACCCAAAAAATGATTGATCTATACCAAATTAAATCACAGAAACTTCGTTCACTGATAGAATCTTCAAAAAGATTCGCTCTATTGAGTGAAGAGAACAAAAGCAAAATTTTAAAAAAGATACTTTCAGTGCCAAGTTCTGAGCGGGAAGCCAAATTCATACCTTTCTTCAATAAAAAAAATAAAGAAGAAGCCGCTAAATTAAGCATGAAAGAAGAAAAATACAGAATGCTGATAGACAAACTTAATGAAATGGACAGAATGATTAAAAAAATGGCATTTAAGGATAAAGAAGTAGTCTATAAAAAAGAAGAGAAAAAGGAAGAAAAGAACTTACTTGAACAAATTAAAAATCTTTAATGAAAAATGCTAGCCACACAATTAGAGAACGCCGGCTGATATTCCGAAAGGACCTGGAATTAGAAAAAGAAAAAGAGCATATCGAGACACAAAAGCATAAAGAAAGCATTGAGGAGATGAGCAGCGAAGAAATATTTTTCATGGAATACAATAAAAAATTAAAGGAATGGACAAAAATTCTGGAAACAGAAATACATAACGATAGGAATAAGAAAGCTATTGAAGGGCAATTAAGAAATTTTGCCAATTTAATTGAGAATGCAAAAACAAACCTGGATACCGAAGAGTTTTTGGATGATTTTCATAAAATTGAATATAAAGTTAATGTTTCGATTGCAAATGAGCAGCGTGAGAAATTGAACTTAGCCAAAGAAAAATATTTTGAAAAAAAAGAAAAGTTTAAAGAGGATCTGTATATTAAAAGAAAAGAACTGTTGCCACTCATATTAAGAAAAATGCCGAAAAACATACCGGATAATTTAAGAATAAATATTGAGTTTAGAGTTAAGCAAGAGCTAAGAAATCTGGGTAGGATACTTTTGATTAATATGGAGGAATTTGAAGAAAGTATTGAAAGAGTTGGAGGCAATTATGATCATGAAGAAATGAAGCGGGCTTGTGCTGACCTGGAAAACTACATGGACATAATGAAAAACTATTTTAAAGACTCTGATCTTAACGAGGAGTTCAGAAGCCTTCGTAATTATATAGATTCAGTAAATTTTCTGCTATTGCTTGAGCAGGATTTGGATAAAACAGTACAGATAATTCTGCGGAATTCTCCCGGGCAGGGTAAAAATGTAGAAAAAGCAAAAGACGAGATACGACGGATACTTAAAAAAAGAGTTATGTCCGTAACTCTTAAAAAAGGTTCTTCAGAAGATATAATCTACAGAAGATATCGACTTGAGGAAAAAATTATTGTTGCATATATAGCAGATCGCACCAGCTTTAAAAGATACGAGATTCATAGGCTTTTAAAAGGTAAGTCCTCTGATAAAAATGAAGGAGAGGCAATAAAATTAATGTTGGAAATTAACGAAGACTCTCAGCTTAAAAAATTTAATATTCGACTCGAAGGTGAGGCAGATGCAAATGGTGTAAAAAGAATATCGCGGTCTATTCATAATATGGCCGCATTCATTATGAAACACGACGAGTTAAGCTCATATCCTGCTATAAAAAGAATAATTGATAAATACCCTGACCAGTTTGAAAAAATTGCCAGTCCCGAATATCAAAAATACAAGAAGAAAATAGAATCAACTAAAGCGTTTAGGGCTTATAACGGGCTTGGAAATGAACTGCTGGCCCTAAGGCAGGCTTTTAATACATTGCAAATAGATTTTAGAAAAGGCGAACCCGGCCGCGAAGAGTTTAATGCATTACTGGTACTTTTATGGAGTGATCATGATTTTGAACTTGTGAATATTGTCCAAACAAATAGGAAAAAGAGAGGCAAGAATAACCGCGGGTCAAGAGTCAGAGTAACATCAAACACCTTCCCGAGAATAGTAATGGATTTTAATGAGTACAAAATTACGGTACTTGGAGGCAGCGAAGAAAGCGACGAAGATGAGCAGGGAGAGCCAAAAGGTCCTACAGCGCAGCAGGTTATAGATTATTTAAATAAAGATGAATTTAGAGGTACTCCACCAAGCGAACAGGAAATTATAGAAATTTTAAGTGATTTGAAGGATGAAGACATAAAAAACCTACCTGAGAAAGTGGTACGCTATGTAGTTGATCACCATGAAAGATTCCCCGATATTAAAGAGAAAATTTATCAGTACTATGTAAGAAAAAAAGAGATTGAGGATGAAAATAAGTGTTATGAAAAAGTATATGAAAAAATGAGGACACAAAAAACACCTACGCGAAAGAATCTAGAATTAAGGGCTAAGTATGAACGCTCCAAGGGAGTAAAGAGAGTAATTGATCTTGAAATGGACTGGATTGATAAAGATTCACCCAAATTAAAAACAGAGTACCTTGATATCTGGATAGAGCAGTATGAGTTTTTAGATATTGATAGAAAAAACCTTTTAGACACCATAAGTTTTTCGAGCTCATCCGGGCTAAAAAATGAGGAAGAATTAAATAAAGCTAAAGAAATGCTCGAAATACTTAAACTCAGTAAAAAACCAAAAGCAGGAATATTGGAAGGGGAGATTGCAAAATCTATAAATAAATATTTACAGAACGACGCCCTAAAAGTTGAACCTGCAAGAATAAAGAATATTTATGACGCAGCTATTGACACAAACAGCCTGCCACAAGAGAGAATTCCCTTGCTAAAAGCTTTCTTACTCCCAGACGGTACCTACAGAAACCAAAACCCAAGTAATTTGAGCGACAAAGAATTCGAAGAGCAAATGCTTACCGAACTGGCCATGGCTTTATTTGAAGAACATGACTTTGAAGAGATTAGTAAAGGAAAGCTTGGAAGAAAGATTATGGGCACTCTACAGAGCAAAAAAGGCAGACTTGAGTACATTTATAAGTTTACAAGCTCATTTAATAACCTCAAAGATAAAGGGATAAAAATGGAAAGAAAGGATGTAAAATATCTTTTAAAAAACGCAGATATAGAAGATTTACCTAAAATAGAAGAATTAGGTGAAAAATTAAGATATGAAACGCAGGATGATAAAAAACAGAACCTTGGCGAGCTTATTTTAAACAGAATCTAGGCTTTAATCATTAACTTCAATCTTTTCAATACTCCCTGCAGTTACCAACATATAGTCTTCAATTGAGCCATCACCGGAAATTTTAAAATTATGATTATCTAAAGAAACATATAAATGCAGTTTTCCGCCAGAACTTACTTTTGTGATTTCATTATTTCCAACAAAAACCTTTTGACCATTTGGAATTACACCACTATATACATCCAGGCCATATAATTCATTTGAGTTTTCAACCGGTTCATCTGCAAAACCATAGTGATGAAGAACGTCGGAGTCGGAACTGGAAGTACCTGCATAGTACCAATTTGAGGGATATTTTGCTCTAAAGGAATAGGGGAGACTGTCAAAATATGTAAAATTCTCATCGCCTTCAAGGGATGATGAATCCAAAACAGACTGACCCGAATCAATGACTTCGGAGCTTTCCTCAACAAATTCAGAATCAATCATTTCATCATCAACAGTGAATCCGATAAAGCGGAAACCGGCCAGCATTTCATTAAAAATATTTTTAGATTCATTTAAATCATCCAATGTATTATCCGGAGAAAAGGTAATTCTATAAATTAATCCGTTTCTATACAAATAATAATCAATAGAATCATTCTCGTTTTCAATCTTTAGTGCTTCGCTTTTATCAATACCAATTTTTAAAAGTGAATCAGACACATCACCAAGTTGTGGAAAATTGATGGCAGCATAGTTGTAAAGGGGGTTATCTTTATTTTCAGAATCAAATACCGATTGAGAATACTCAAAAGGAAATTGGTCGATATATACCTTATCCATGGTTTCCGGAGATTCAAAAGTAACTAGATTATCAACTTCGCTAACTTCCCAGTCTTCATAATAATCTATCTGAAATCCATAATCCGAGTTTTTATATTGAGTAATTTCAGCTACAGGTGGAGCATCAGACAAAATTTCCAATACAGAAACTCCAGTAACTGAAAACACCTCTTCTTCGGTATTCATCACCCCAAACAATCGCACCTTATTATCCAAATACTTTCTGTCGGAAAGATTGATTGAAATGCTTCTTACAGGCATTATCTCGCCATTTTCATCAGTTATAATGTGGGTGCCGGGCAAATCGTTTTCATTAGATTGTTTCGTTAAAATACCGGAAAGTTGCGTAATTTCCGGTTCATCATCTATATCCATGCCACCGCAGGCAGTAATTCCTATCAATACGAAAAACAATGTCAGAAAATATGTAAGTAATCTTTTCATAATTCTGAATATTAAATTTTATTATAAAAATTATACAGAATTTATCTTCATAATCAATAAAAAGCTCTAGATTTGAATATGGCGGGAAGCCCTGGCGGTAGCAATTCTTCCACGTGGAGTTCTTTCCAGAAGGCCGCATTTTATTAGATATGGTTCATAAATTTCTTCAATAGTGGAAATTTCTTCCGAAATAGCTGCACTTAATGTGTTTACACCTACAGGGCCCCCATTAAATTTATTGATAATAACGGAAAGAATCTCCCTGTCCTTATTATCAAGACCAAGCTCATCGATTCCAAGTGAATTTAGGCATTTATTCAGTATTTTTGAATCTATACTTTTTTGACCTCCTACCTCAGCATGATCGCGTACGCGCTTCAGAAGACGATTTGCAATACGGGGAGTAGAGCGTGAAGTTTTTGCAAGGTGCTCGGCAGCATTATCCTCAATATCAAAATCAAGTATTCTGGAGGAGCGTATGACAATATCTTTAATTTCCGAATTAGAATAGGGTTCAAGATTGAAGACATTACCAAAGCGATCACGTAAAGGAGAAGAAAGCATGCTGATTTTTGTTGTCGCTCCAATAAGTGTAAAAGGAGGCAGATTAATACGCATGCTTCTGGCAGAAGGGCCTTTGCCTATAATGATATCAATAGCAAAGTCTTCCATTGCAGTATAAAGAACTTCTTCAATTACAGGCTTTAATCTATGAATTTCATCAATAAATAAAACATCATTTTCATTAAGATTAGATATAATTGAGGCAACATCGCCTTGTTTATCGAAAGCGGGGCCGGAAGTAATCTTCAGATCAGAACCGATTTCCCGGGCAATGATATTTGCCAGGGTGGTCTTACCAAGACCGGGAGGTCCATGTAAAAGGGTATGATCAAGAGGATCTCCTCTCTTTTTTGCTGCCTCAATAGCAATAAGTAAATTTTTCTTTAAAGATTTTTGACCAATATATTCGTTAAAGCAAGTGGGCCTCAATCGATTCTCAAAAACACTTTGGAAAGAGGAATCGGATTCTACTAATTTTGCATCACTTTCTAAAACTGATTCTATCATTTATTGCTTTCTTATATGGTAAACATATTGGCGAATTCCCTCGGGATCAGGGGCATTTTTGAATTTAATCGTTAAATGCGAAGAAGCTGTTTCCAGCGCAAAAGTTCCGTAATCAAAAAGCCAAAAATAGGCTATTAAACCCTTTTCATGAGTTTGTATATCCTGAATATCATTAAGCAGTGCTTCTGATTCATCTCGCACAGTTAAATATTTCCAATTAATATAAACAATTCTTTGATTTGTTATCACAAGTTTATCCAGCCAATAAACTAAAGACTGATACAAAATTGCAACCGTAAAAATTATAAAAACCATTGCATGGACTGCAAGGTAGTATTTAACTTCAAGAGAATTTTGAAATAGAAAAATCAAAAAGAAAAATGGGAAAAAAGCTACAATAATTCGCAAAACCTTCCATATAAAAGGGGATGGATGATGATGGAAAACTTTTAGTACTCGTTCCCCTTCACGAAGTTGCATAAAATTTGTATATTAAAGTAAACACTATTATTTTACACATAATGAATAAGTATTTTCAAGCGCCCTGGACCATAAAAGAAATAATTATTGCTTTTTGCGTTGCATTGATAGGTATGTCCGCTGCTATTCTGGTTCTTAATTATTTCAAGATAGACGAACTAATAACGAGTTCATCAGGCAAGACATTAATTATACTGGGTGTATTTTTGTTGCAATGGCTGATTCTCTTGTTGCCAATTGGGTTTATCACCTACAGAAAAGGGGAGTTAAGTAAAAAAAGTTTGGGATTAAAAAACATTGGTGCCTGGCCCACAATTAAAATGATTTTTGGAGCATATCTTGTTTTCCTGGGGATAAGCTTTTTGATAGTAGCGTTTATGATAACTACCGGAATACAAATACCCGGATATCAGGTACAGGAAAAAATATTATATTTATTCTCGGGAGATACGGTGAGTTTATTATTCGCTGGATTCTTTATAGTGATTTTAGCACCTATTGTAGAAGAGCTGTTTTTTAGAGGAGTCCTATTAAGAACTCTGGTTGATAAAATCGGAAAAATAAGGGGGTCGATAATAGTTGCAGCAATTTTTGCGGTTTTTCATATGCAATGGCAAAGCATAATACCGGTATTCATTTTGGGATTGATAATAAACTCAATTGCAATACGGAGTCGCTCAATAATGCCGGCCATTTATTTTCATATGTTCAATAACCTGGTCGCATTTGGAATTGAATTGATGATAATAAAAGAGGCAATTAAAATTGACGCCCTCATTTAAAAATAGTATAAAATTAGACTTGAAAATTAAAAAATCCTGCCCGAGTAGCTCAGCTGGATAGAGCAGCGCCCTTCTAAGGCGAAGGTCACAGGTTCGAATCCTGTCTCGGGTACCATTTTTATAATTTAGTCTTAAGACTAAATTATAAAAATAATATTAGAAACCAGGGTGAGAACCGAAGGTTCGCGTATTCAAGCGAGTGAGACAAGCAGTAATTCGTACTTGAACGCCAAAATCAAAACTTCAAGTAATTTGAAGCTTTAGCGTTAAAAAAATTGTCTAAAAATTGTAGCTGACCTTATTGAGAACGAAAAACAAAACCAAAATAATTCTGTCTAAAGTTAATTAGTTATAAAAGCGATTAAAAAACAATATAGAAAAGAGTAGGTGATTTAAGATATACGAGGCCGTTGAATAATTATTACAACGGCCTCATAATAAAATTAAGATTATTAATTACTAGCCCAATACAGACCAGAAAATGTGTTTTCAGCTGTTGATGTTTTTTGAAGTGGGCCATTTAAAGTTAAAGTTATTACTGGATTCTCTCCATCATCCAGGCCTCCATAGTAAATAGCCATTACTTTATTAACCCTTCCGGGATAAGTAATTTTATCTTCATTAATCCAAAAAGTATCACCATCCTCTGGATAAACGACAAGCTTATCTGCACCAGCAAAACTCCAGTACTCATCATACAAATAATCTGCCTCCGAGTCATTCCAGACTTCAATCCAGTCCTCATCAAAGTCATAAATATATTCTGCTCCAGCAAGATGCATTGCAGCTTCTAGAACATAGTCCTCAGGAATTTGTTGAATATCTACAGTAGGTGAGGAGAAATCCGGAGCTTGAACATCTGGTAATGAAGGGCCGGTGATATAATTTGCAGAATCTTCTGATATTTCCAGGGCAGAAGGATCGCTTATATGCAATCCCAGATCCTTTGGAGAAACAATGCTGCTGCGTTGGACAGATGGCTTGGTATCAGTTTTTGATACATCAAGAACTCTTGTCGTTTTAGAGAGGTCCTTACTAAGGAATCCCTTAAACATGTTTGAACCAGAGCTGTTTAGTGCAAAAATAACAGCAATTAGTGCTAATACAGCAACACCTGTGATTACAATTTTTTTGTTTTTTGACATTTGTTTTAGTTAAATTATATGAAAAATTAAAACACAACTGAATTATTCGGATTGAAGCAAATCTGTCATACATTGAAACAGTGACAGCTGATCTCTCAAAGTATTAAAACGTGTACATTTATTATAAACTTCATAAAGTTCGCTATTGTAAGTTGTAAAGTCATTATTTGCTTCTCTATTACAAATTCGTAAAACATCTGTTAAATATTGGCTTATTTGAAATTCGTCTAGCAAACAATCCTTAAATGGCTCAGGCAAAGTGAGTCGAAAAGAGGTGAATTCACCAGGAGATCCCTCTGTAATTTTTATCCAGGCAATATTAAACCTGGAGTCCATGTAAGGGAAATCAAGATTGACTTTTTCGAAATTGAATGAGCCGTTCTGTACCCACACGGATTCTATTCCACCCTTACAAGAATTAAGGATATAGTTAAGTCGACTGGTATCGCCAACAGGAATTAAATTCCAGCCAGAAGGAAAAAAGCAATAATCATCAAAATAACCTAAGAGGAAAACATCATCCGAAGCTCTTAATGACCCCATTGTTTCATAGGGCTTATCGCTTATAACTCCAAATACACTTCTGAGAATAGGATAGGAGTAATTTAATGATGCGGTATTCTTAAAAACATTATTTGGAAAAACTCTGAAATTTTTAATTCTCGGGTCATAAGTAAAAAATATAAAATTTGTTTCTTTCTGAGGTTTAATTGATTCAAGAAGAGAATAAAAAGATGTATTATAATAAAGTGTAACTCCAGCATCTCTTTCAACGGTATTAGTAAATTTTGAGATATTTTCAAAATGCTCATCCTCAAAATTGAAATATTTTCCTTCCTCATCCAGCGCTATCCCCTGAAACAAATTCCGATTAAGATCAAGCTCAGGTGGTCTATCTTCAGAAAAATAAATTCCTGTAGCCAAAACTGCCGCAACTACAAATAAAAGGGCAAAACCAATGTAAGTTTCCTTCTTAAACTTAATCATTTAAAGTAATTAACCTATAAATAGCATAAGCGACCTCTCCACGAGTCATACCCGCAGTAGGATTTAAAATTGTAACATTCTTATCAATAATTCCAAGCTCGTAGGCATAAACCACATAAGGAGCATACCAGTCGTCGATATTTACATCGTCAAAAGGAACGCTATCTACATTAGGATTTATATCAACGCCCATCCCATTAAAAAGAATTTTATAAAACTCAGGTTTATTGACTGTATTCGAAGGCTTAAAGCTTCCATCAGGATAACCATTAACAATTCCCTTATCATATGCAGTATAAACATAATCACCATACCACTCATTTAAATCTACATCACTAAATGGCAAATCACCTTTATTCAAGCTAGCTTTAATTCCCTCCAGAATTAGCTTAAGAGCTTCAACACGAGTTACAGTAGCTGTGGGACGGAAAGTTCCATTACTATATCCTCTAACAATTCCATTATCATTTAAATAAAGAATCGCGTCATAATATTTATATGAGTCAGAAAGATCCTTAAAGGGATTAGGATACTTGACTTTTTCTACTTTAAACCAGTCACTGTAATAAGTTTCTCCATTAAGCTCAAGTTTTAGCCTATCACGTCCGGTGGATTTAATAGAGAATGTACCTGTATACGAAGTCTTGCCGTCAAAATTTCTGTAAGTAAGTAGGGGAGTGCTAATTCGAACGAATCCATTAACAGAAGTTACCAAGCCCTCTCCTACAAAAGCATCTCTAAATGTATCGCCATATTGATCAATAAGATTAATTTCAAAAGAATTTGATTCTGCGGTAAAAAGTTTTCCGTTTACTGAAATTTGAGGAGTTAATACTGGTGGAGCCTTGATAATGGTTTCCTCAGTTGGTTCAGTTAACACATCGCTAACTTCCTCAGGCTCAGCTTTAACAATTTCCTCAGGTTCAAGTTCAGTAACTTCTTCAACCTCAGTAACTTCTTCAACCTCAGTAACTTCTTCAGGCTCAGCGGAAGTGGTTTTAGTAATATCATCAACATAAGACCCCGCACTTAGACCCTCAAAATTAGCACTATTTGTATCAATATAAGTGTTGCTTACATTATCACTGTCCAGATACTTCTGAACATACATCATTGGATTAACCGTAGTTTGCTTAGCGCGGTCTGCTCCAAGCCCGGCATTTACAGCTGAAAAGAAATCCAAACCTGCATCATTGGCTTCACTCCATGTAAAAGGCCAATACGGATGCCAGGGCGCTGCAGAATTATCAATTTGAAAATGTAGGTGAGGTGTGGTGGCTGTACCTGTATTGCCGGACAAACCAATTTGTTGCCCCTTTGTTACGGTTTCCCCATCATCAACCAATACAGCACTCATATGGCTATAAGAAGAAAACATTTGTGTATTCGCATTGGGATCATTCAGACCCGGGACATTATTATGCTGAACAACAATATGGTAACCAAAGCCGGAATTTTGCTCTACAGATTTTGTTACAACACCGTTCGCAATTGCATAGACCGGAGTTCCAATAGGAACCTTAAGATCAACAGCCAAATGTGAACCGGCATATTCTTTACCATCTAAAAGATAATTCCCCATATAAGGAACCGAATATGTAATTTTTGCATTCCGAATTTTATTATGTTCGCTATTACCCCATTCCAAATTATCAGGATTAGTAGATAGCATCGCAGGATCATAATAAGGAAGATCCATCAATTCTGCTTCGCTAAGCGCACTAAAGTGAGCCTCCCATTTTTCAGATGGAAGATTAACCCAATCAGGCACTGCTTTTATTGGGTAAACAGTACCATCAAATGGTGCATGAGTAACATCCTCAAGTACAGAAGTCTTGAGCAGCTGAGGATTAAGATGCGGAATCATTACAGAAGTGAAAACCGCCACAAGCATTGAGCTTAGACCCAAAACATAAAACCGATGATAGGTATTGGAATTATTTTTAGCCATATATTTTTATTTTTGTTTTATTTTTAATTATTATACAATTATAACATACAAAGGCTTGAAAATCAATTGTATTAAGGTAATATTTAGAATATGGAAGAATATATTTCTACATCTGAAGAGCAAAGTATTGCTTATGCGAAAGAAATTTCAGATAAAACCCGTAACGGTGGAATAATTTGCATATATGGAGATCTTGGCTCAGGTAAAACATTTTTAAGTAAACACATTGCCGAAAATATGGGCATTGATAGGTTTTCCGTTAAAAGTCCTACCTACACATATATTAGGGAATACAGGATGGGTAAAAAAAAACTATATCATATAGATTTATATAGACTGACAGAATCAGATGACTTACTAGAGATGGAGCTGGAGGAAATATTTGAGATACCAGACAATATTGTAATTATTGAATGGGCCGACCGGTTGAAAAATAAAGTTCCCGCAACTTCGCATAAAATATATTTAGAATACATAAATGAAAACACAAGAAAAATAAAATATGAAAAAAACACAGATTGAAAAAATTTATAAAGAAAACGCAGTTCCGGCGAACATTATTAGGCATATGCAAAAAGTTTCCGAAGTTGCAGAGCTTCTTATAAAGAAATTTAAGGAAGCCGGAGTAAGTCTTAATGAAGAATTAATAATTACAGCATGCCTGGTTCATGATGTGATGCGTTTAAAGGAAGATAATAAAAGTGTAAATCACGCTTTACTAATGGGCGCATACCTAAGTCGGACAGGTGAAGATGAGTTAGCGGCTCTGGTTACAAAACATCACTTTGAGCACATCGATGACCTTGAGAATTGGGAGGAAAAAATTGTTTATTATTCGGATAAAAGAGTTGCGCATGACCGCATAGTTAGCTTAAAGGAAAGATTTACAGAAATAGGGGAAAGGATTGCATATAGAAATCCCGAATTAGAAAAAAAAGTATTTGAGCTTGAGCAAGAAATAAAAAATGTAATAGGGCCCCTACCTGTTTAGCTCATTGAGTTAATAAGCTTTAATGTTGCAGGTCCAACTCTTCCGGCTCCTGGATCACCCAGGTCATTTATAATTTTATGATCAAGTTGGAATTTCATCAAACTCACTTTAGTAATCTCACCAAAATAATTGGTTATAAAGCTGCCTTCAAAATATCCCTCATTTTTGAGAAATTTTTGTAATAATTCCACATCAGTTGAAACAGCACCAAAATCCAATTCAGTATTTAAATAGTCATTGGAATCGGAACTATTGTCAGCCAGCAAAACAGAATTTGCTTCAGCAATTAAGACATTATTAAATTCACGAATAGCTATTATATCATTCAATCTGGCCTTTGTTTTGGGGCCGAATAAGCCTGCTCCAAGTGAATCTTTATCCCCAACTAAAAATTGTGATTGCTGAAATTTAAAAACAGCATGAGCGGTTAATTCGCCATAGTAGCCGGTAACATCATACCAATAGAAATTTAGACGCCTTAATTCTTCCTGCAGTTTTCGTACTTCTTCACCCGATGAACCTGGCTCAAGTTTTCCATCTTCCTCAAAGGACTCCTTGTTAAAAACGGGTTCCGGTTCCGGAGTTATCTCAATTGGCGTTTCAGTTTCAACAACAAGTGGTTGAGGATTTGATATTACAACATCTGTAATTTCCGAAAGACATTCATTGGGGATAGATTCATAAGTTGAAAAGCCGGCCAAATATAAATCATCAGGAATTGATGAATCAACTCCATATACAGTGGCATCTACTACTCTTTTTCCCCAGTTTAAAGCTCGTTTTAAGCCAACGTCGCCATACCCCATCCAAACATCAAGCCGGTCGTAAGAGCCTTCTATACCGCTTGCCGAAACAATGGCTCCGCCTCTATCATGTACGGTACCCGTGCCAAGACCGGGAATATAAATTTTTGTCCCAAAGGAATAAACAGAAGGCGCAGCAAGCATACCAGGGTAAACCTCTGTTCCATCTGCTCCATTTGTTCCACGGCCATTTAAGCGAATATCCCCCTCATAAGTACCCGTTGCATAATTATTTTGACAGGGAAGAGGGGAGTAATATGCTGAAATTTTAAAAGTTTTTGTGTAAGTTTCACCAAAAACATTTGCGCTAAATGCAAATGTAGAAATAATAAAACAAATTACAAAATATAATAATTTTTTCATAATTATTGTGTATACAAATGTTATTATAAGCAATGAGGCAATGCAATAATATTTTAGATAGCACCGATTCTTCTAAGTATTTCTCGCTCGACAAAATCTCGATCTCTACCATACTTCAATCTTGAAAGCTGTTTATAAGCCTCGGCAGCTTCTTTATCTCCGGTAACCGTATAAGGATTAACCGGCACTATACTAAATGCTCTACTTGGTTGTGTATCAATTGAAAGCTTCATCACAGCCTTATATTTATCTATATTAATTAGATCCTGATCGCTGAAAACCGGAGCCATTTCCTTTGCCATATGCTCAGCGTCTTGTGCACCAATTTTGAAGGACATCATAGTACCAACATTACCAAATACCGCATCCTTAAGATTCACTCCCTTCTTGGTTGCTCCGCTGCTTTCTTCAAGTTGTGCCAAATATTGATGAGCAATATTAAGTCCAAGTCGATATTTTCTCGCTTCCGAAAGAATCGATTCAATACTGTCAGTTACATAATTTTGGAATTCGTCTATATATAGATAAAAATCTCTACGTTCCTCCTTTGGAACTTTTTGACGCTTAAGTGCAGCCATCTGTAATTTTTGAACAATAATTAAGCCAAGCAGTTTTGAATTAATTTCACCGGTTGTTCCCTTAGATAGATTCATTAAAAGAATTTTTCCTCCCTGCATAACATCAAAAAAGTCAAAAGCCGATTTGGTTTGACCGATTATATTTCTCATCATCGCGTTAGTAACAAACTGCCCAAACTTAGCTGCAAAATATGGAATCATTTCTTGCTTCTCGCGAGCACCGGTTTTAGCCATTTGATGATCCCAGAAAGATGCTACTACTGGATTTTTAACATGCTGCCTCTTAAGTTTTTGAAAATCATCATCAGTAAATAAGCGTACAATATCAGTCAAGGAACCGCCTTCAGGATCCGACATCAGGGTTAAGCAGCCATTCCTGAAATAATCCTGTATCCTGGGTCCAAAGATCTCTTCATCAAAAAGCTTAATCATAATATTCATAGCGTCAAGAGCTACCATCTCAGCTTCATCCCAATTTGCCGCCTCCAAAATATTTAACCCCATAGGCCGTTCAGCATCAGCCGGATCAAAATAAATAACATCATCAGCACGTTCACGAGGAATAAACGGTAAAATATCCTCAATTAAAGAACCGTGTGGATCAATCACGCAAAGACCCTGACCATTTTTTAAGTCCTGCCTGAGCATGACCTGAAAAATTGAAGATTTACCAGTACCGGTTTGTCCAATAACATAAAAATGTCTAAACCTATCCTCAGTTTTTATGCGGATTTCTTTTTTCTGTCCTCTATAAATATTATGACCAAGAAGCAGGCCCTCATCCGGAATATTTGGAGGAGGGGGAGCAATTTTATAATTCTGCCAGGCAATAGCCGTAGACTTATTAAATCGAATATTTGGTAAATGGTAAATACTTGCCAATTCTTCGGTTGAAAGAATCATTTTTTTTGATTTGAGTGGCCGTTTAAAATTTCTGAAAATAAAATTAGAAATAAGCTTTTTATTACTATGCCAGGACGTATAGCCAAAGGCATTTCCATTAGAAGCTGAGTATTGAGTAAAAGCACTAACCATTGAATTAAGGTTAACACTTGCTGATCGTTTATCTTGCGAAGCGGATATCAATCGAATCACGGTTTCGAAACCCGGCTTTGAATTTTTTTCTTCCATTGCTTTTACTTCTTCCTCAGTAATCGGAGTAGTCCGTTCCCCAGCTTGCTCAGGAGCCTGCTCCAAAACCTTTTCACCTTTTATTATTAATTCAAAAAATGAAGCAAGCCACCCAAGAGGATTAAACCAGGACCTATCGCTGGATTTTTTATTTTGGAGAGTTTCAGAAGCGAGATCCCGCCCCTTCTTCTGCCAGCCGTCTTTAACCGGTCTAACCATAACCTGTATAGCAGCGCCTTCATTTTTTTCTATTTTTGAAAGGGAATTAACCACGCTATTAAGCGGATCGGCATTCATCCGATTATAAGTTCTGAACGGATACCAATAGGGCTTTGAAGGGATTATATAGGTAGAAGCAACTTTGGATTTAGGCATAAAAATATTATAGTCCTCAACCTGCTCAATATAAGAAGTGGGATAAAAAGATGTAATTTGTTTTTCAAGAAGTGCAGTAAGCTCAGCCGGACAGACAATAAAAAAATGAACATTTCCATCAAGTACGGCATATTCAAAAGAAATGTAATCCTGTTCGGTAATCAATCTATGAAATTTTGAACTATATATACTATAAAGAGACTCATAGAATTGATTCATTACTCCTCCGGTTATTTCTTTAAAATCCTTTTGTGAAAATTCTTCTGATTGTAACTCACGATCTTCTTTAGATTCCTGTTTGGGAATTTTTAACTCAAGAAAAACCATATTAAGACTCCTGGCAAGATTAATCTTACTTCTAATATATAATAGTATGCTGTAGCCGATAACAGCTATTACAACTAATCCTAAAAGTATTTGCAGCCATAAATCCATAAATTTTGATTCAAATATTTCATTTTATTATACCATAAGGGGTCGTCTTTAGCAATAAACGGCTACTCTTTGAGGTCCAGCTTGATTTGAAGTTCAGTAAGTTGGTCTTTTTTTATTTGTGATGGAGAGCCAAGCATAAGATCTTTAGCTTTTTGATCTTTGGGGAAAGCTATAACTTCTCTGATATTAGGTTCACTTGCAAAAATCATAATTAAGCGGTCCAGGCCCCATGCAATTCCTCCGTGCGGAGGAGCTCCATATTTAAACGCATTAAGCATGTGTCCAAATCTGTACTCCGCTTCTTCTTTGCTGATATCTAAGGTTTTAAATACAGCTTTTTGAGTATCGGAATTATGAATCCTGATAGAGCCACCACCAATTTCAGTACCATTCAAAACTACATCATAGGCTTTTGCCAAAGCGGTTTCCGGGGAGCTAAGAAGATCCGCTCCTGATTTGGGAGCAGTAAAAGGATGATGAACGGCATCAAGTTTGCCTGTTTCCCCATTTGTTTCAAACATGGGAAAATCTGTAATCCAAACATAGGCAAATAAATTTTTATCTATAAGCCCCAAACGTTTGGCAATTTCTAATCTGAGCCTTCCAAGACTCGCACAAGCAATAGAATAAATATCTGCGGCAAAGAAAATAATATCACCTGCAACCGCGCCGGTTTTTTCAATCAATGCATGTAGCTCATCCTCCTTAAAAAATTTTACAATTGAGGATCGAGGCCCATCATCATCAATAATAATATATGCAAGGCCTTTGGCACCCATTGCCTTTGCCATTTCCGTATATTCATCAATATCTTTACGGCTAAAATTTCCCCCGCCCGGAACTCTTAGAGTTTTTACAACTCCTCCGTTCTTAACCGCATTGGAAAAAACTGAAAATTCGCTTTCTTTAACAAGTTCAGAGACATCATCCAGTTCAAGGTCAAAACGAATATCCGGACTATCACTTCCATATTTATCCATTGCCTCCTTATAAGTTAGAACCGGAAAAGGCTTAGACAAAATCCTTTTATCAGGGCAGTATTTTTCTGTGAGCTCAATAAAAATTTTTTCATTCAAATTCATAACTTCTTTCTCATCTACAAAAGACATCTCAATATCAAGTTGAGTAAACTCAGGCTGTCTATCACCACGCTGATCTTCATCCCTAAAGCACCTCGCAATTTGAAAATACTTATCAAACCCGGAAATCATTAATAATTGCTTCAATTGTTGCGGGGACTGGGGGAGGACATAAAAATTACCCGGATAAATTCTGGAAGGAACTATATATTCCCTCGAGCCTTCAGGAGTGCCTTTAATTAAGATAGGAGTTTCAATTTCCAAAAACCCCTCTTTATCAAAAAAATCCCGAATATCCTTAATAATATTATGCCGCAAAATAATATTGTTTTTAAGCCGATCTTTTCTTAGATCCAAATAGCGGTAAGTTAAACGCAAATCTTCACCGACCTGCTTTTCCTGATCTATCTCAAAAGGTGGGGGACTTGCCTCATTTAAAATTTGAATATCGGAAACCAAAACCTCAATTTTACCTGTTTCCAGGTTTTTATTATATTGGTTATCAGGCCTAAGTCGAACTTTCCCGCTTATTTTTAAGACAAATTCAGACCTGGCCTTATCCATAAGCCAGTGTGCATCAGCAAATTTTTCCGGATCAGACACAATCTGAGTTAAGCCGTATCGATCACGCAAATCTATAAAAATTACACCACCATGATCTCTTCGCCTGTGAACCCATCCGCTTAAAGTAACTTCTTTTTCAATATCCTTGTCAGTCAATTCATTACATGTATGTGTCCTGTACATAAAATTAGTTTAGTTTTTTTAATCTTAGGAAAGTTATTTGTATTTTTCAATTAAATTTAGTTTAGCAATGTCTTAATTTCAGTTTTAAGAGACGCATTTGCATCAACACTAAAAGGCAAGCGAATGGTTTTATTTGAAGATAAAATTGTTATATCTACAGGAGTTTTTCCTTTATTTCTGCTAAGCAGATCGTTCAATTGCTTCATTTTTCGGGCATGTGTATTTTTTGGTATTTGAATAGTTAGTACATCACTATCTGAAGATTCCACTGCGGATTCAGCTAAAATATCGTCCAGAAGGCGAACAGCTATTCCGGTATTTTCTTTGGGATTATAAACATTACGTTCTTTGGCATTTGCAATCATAACATCTAAAGATAAGATTCTAACTGCATTTACAGCAATTTGATATTCATCACGTCTATGGTTAAGTTTACCCTCAATCGAAACAACAGAATCATTTTCCAGCTGATTTCCAAATTTAGCAAAATCACGGGGAAACATAATTGCGCTAATACGAGCCGTGGGATCTTCCAACATAAAAGTTGCCATAGATCCACCGGTTTTAGTTGTCAATCTTTTTAAATCGGAAAGCATGCCTATAATTTTAACATTTTTATTAATATCTTTTTCGGCAATATTTCCAATAAGTTTCGCCTTTCTGGAAATATAATCAGTCAGACCTCTTAAGGGATGACCTGAAACATACATTCCAAGAAAATCCTTTTCCCATTTTAAATTTTGTAGAGGGGTTGAAAGATTTACTGATTTTAGCTTTAAATTCGATGCGGATTGTTCTGAGTCATCCATCATTCCAAAAATATTTGTTTGTCCATGTAAAGCTGTTTCCTGATGAGATTTGGCAAAATTCGATATTTCATCATAACTTTCAGCAAGTTGATTCCTGTTTCCAAATTCATCCAAAGCACCGCTGTAGGACAGTGCCTGAATTAACTTCTTATTAATAATTTTATAGGGCACTCTACTCGCAAAATCATCCAGTGATTCATATGGGCCATTGGCCTTTCTTTCATCAATAATAGTTCTTACCGGTCCTTCGCCTATTCCTTTTACAGCAAGAAGACCGAAGCGGATTTTATCATTATCCACAACAGTAAAGTTGCTTAAAGATTCATTTATTGATGGAGGAAGAATTTTAATGCCCATTTCATTACATTCCTTAATCTCAAGAACAACCCTGTCAGTATTAGTTGCATCACTTGAGAGTAGGGCGGACATAAATTCAACAGGATAATGAGCCTTTAAATAAGCTGTCTGGTAAGCAATTAAACCATAACAAACCGCGTGAGCCTTATTAAATCCGTATCCGGCAAAGGGTTCAATAACTTTTTTAAACACCTCCTGGGCAAATTTTTTCTTGTGGCCCAGGTCGCAGGCCCCTCTAATAAATTTTTCACGCTGTTCAGCCAAGAGTGAGGGGATTTTTTTTCCAACGGCTTTTCTTAATATATCAGCTTCGCCTAGTGAAAACCCCGCAAAATCCCTTGCAAGCTGAAGAATTTGCTCCTGATAGACTGCAACCCCATAAGTATTTTTTAAAACCGACTTAAAAGAATCATCCAAATATTGAACACTTTCAGGATCATGCTTTCCTTTGATATAACTTGGTATCCAATCCATAGGGCCGGGCCGATACAGCGCACCCATGGCAACAATATCCTCAAAAACAGTTGGTTTAAGCTCTTTTAAATACCTTTTCATACCCGGAGATTCAAATTGAAAAACACCGGTAGTATCACCCCGTTGGAAAAGTTCAAAAGTTTTTTTATCATTCATTGGTATACTCTCGATATCAATCTCTTTATCTTGCGTTCGCTTCAAAATTTTTGACGTTGTCTCAATAACAGTTAAGTTACGTAGGCCCAAAAAATCCATTTTTAGAAGGCCCAACGCCTCAAGTGGCTTAGCCGAGTATTGAGTAACTATCTCATTTTTTGAACCTGAACCATATTGAAGAGCAGTATATTCTGTAAGTTTTTTTTCGGATATAATTACAGCGCACGCATGGGTACCACTATGCCGAACAGAGCCTTCAAGCCTGATTGCTAAATCTAAAAGAGTCTTAGCTCTTGGATCATTTTCATACATATCTTTTAAACTATGATCATCCTTAATCGAAACATCTAAAGGTAGATGTTTCCCCAAAACAGGCATAGGTACGGTTTTTGCCAGCGTATCCACCTCCTGATAAGGATATCCAAGAGCTCGTCCAACATCTCGTACAGCTGCGCGCGGTGCCATAGTACCAAAAGTTATTATTTGAGCGACATTCTCGCGTCCATATTTCTCAACAACATAGTTAATAACCTCATCGCGACGTGTATCCGCAAAATCAATATCTATATCGGGCATGCTCACCCTCTCAGGGTTTAGGAATCTCTCGAAAAAAAGGCCATATTTAATTGGATCAACATTGGTAATACCAAGCGACCAAGAGATAATAGAACCCGCCGCGCTTCCACGTCCTGGACCAACAACTATTTTTTGATTTTTAGCATAATTTATAAAATCCTGAACAATCAAAAAATATGTATCAAAACCCATTTTATGAACAGTATTTAACTCAAACGTTAACCTCTCTTTATATTCTTTAGGTGCTTCCTTATTTTCAAATCTTGCAGCCAACCCTTCCTCACAAAGCTGTCTTAGATAGATTTCAGCAGATTCATTTTGTGGAGTATTGTATTGGGGGATCAAGTTTTCACCAAAAGTAAAATCAACATTACATTTTTCCGCAATTTTTATTGTATTATCTATGGCCCCCGGAAAATCTTTAAAAGCCTCTTGTAAATCATCGAGAGATCTTATGGAATAATCGCCCGCATATCGCATTCTGTTCGGGTCATTTACAGTAGTTCCGGTTTGAATACAAAGCATAATATCGTGAACATCACTGTCGTTCGGATGTGGATAATGAGAATCATTGGTAGCAACAAGATCTAAACCGAATTTTTCAGAATATTTTTTTAAAGCATTATTTACGATTGTTTGATTTTCGATTAATGGATGGTTCTGGATCTCCAAAAAATAATTATCTTTTCCGAAGATCTTAATATGTTGCTTAATAACCTGTTCAGCAGATTTTTTATCACCAGACAATACAGAACGGGGTAAGTGACCGGCCAAACATCCGGATAAGGCAATAACACCCTCACTATGTGCTTTAAGAACTCCATAATCCGCCCTGGGTTTATAGTAAAATCCTTCCAAATTTGCCTTACTGACAATTTCCAAAATATTTTTATATCCGGTATTGTTTTGTGCCAACAAAGTTAAATGATAAGGTTTGGTATCCAGTTTTGGATCCTTATCAAATCGAGTTCGTGGTGCTATATAAATCTCACAGCCAAGAATTGGCTTGATGCCCTCATTCTTTCCAGCCTTAAAAAACTCAATCAAACCATGAACAACACCATGATCAGTAAGTGCCGCAGCCTTATATCCAAGCTCCTTTGAACGCATAATTATACTTTTTGGACTTCCAAATCCATCAAGCAAACTGTAATGAGAGTGGGCGTGTAGATTAACAAATGACATATATTAACCGTAATTTGATAGTAAATGAATATGAATATGAAATACTTCCTGCCCTCCGTCCCGACCAACATTTATTTGAAGTTTATATCCCGGCAAATTAAGATTCTCAGCAATTTCTTTGGCACATTTCACGAGATGACCTATAGTTTGTTCATCGCCTTCGTTCATAACAGCAACAGAAGCAATATGTTTCTTGGGCAAAATCAACAGATGAGTTTTAGCCTTAGGGTTTTTATCTTTAAAAGCAACGCATATTTCATCTTCATACAAAAATGCCGTATTTATTTCTCCTGAAATAATTTTACAAAAAATACAATCTTTCATAATTGATTTATTTAGATAACAAAACCAATTTATCAGATTTCTTGCTGTTTACCAATGGGTTATTTTGCTTTGGCATCAAGTTTATATACAGCTCGCCCCACCCTTACAAATTTTTGACTTTTTTGAAGATTTAGTGAGATAGTGCCCTTCTTAACATGTCGTTGTTTTAGTACGCCCTCAATAATTTCCTGTTTGGTCATAGGGCTCTTTTTCTTAAGAAGACCTTCTATAATATCAGCCACAGTTCCCTTATTATAACCAAACTCTTTAAGAGCATAAAGACCGCGCCCAACGAGAACAAATTGATCATAACGGATTAATTCGTTATGAACAGCTTGAACGGTTACAACTTTTTTATCGAATCCGGCTTCTGAAATTTTATTGGCAATTTCAACAAAATGAAGAGGTTTTTTTTCTTTTTTAAGAACAATATATGCCTTATCTCTAATACTTTTGGGATTAATATGCCTCCACGACATAAGACCAAATCCCTCTGAAGTTTTTTTAAGTCTTTTGTCTACTTCAAGAGAAGATATAATTAGTGCATCCGGATAACCTTCGAGCATCTCCCCCAGATTCTGTCTAATATGAACAATTAATTTAGAGTCGGGAATTACGTCGGTTTTTTTCTTTAAAAATTTAACACCGGCAGTAACTATTTCTGAGAGCAAAGTCATTTCCAAAGTTTTTTGCCTCCAAAAAGGATAATATGAGTTTGTTTTTTCTTCTCTTTTAAGATTTTGATTAATATTTAGAGCCAATTTGATGATATGTCCATCAACAGCGTTGGAAGAGTTTATAGAGTTCAAAATTTTAGCAACAAGTGTTTTTTCAATTAATACACCGCCGTTTTCAAGGATAATCTGATCGGCAATATCGTTAACCTGTTTTAGCCGTGTAGTTTGAGCGGTTCTACGAAGTTTGTTAAGAGCAATTTTTTCAATCTGTCTTATTCTTTCACGGGTTACGCTAAACTTTTGCCCAATGCTTTCAAGGGTTCTTTTTGGCTTATTATCAAGGCTGAATCTTTGAGTAATTACATCCTTCTCCTTATTGGTCAAAACCATGAAAATTTCCTCTACCACTTCGGAAAGATCCATATTTTGAGTCTGTTCGGAAAATTGCGTATCATTAGTTGTTGTCGCTGACATAATGGGCTTAAGTTACAAATTATTTATATGTGTGTGTATTATATATACTTTGACACTTATTGTGTCAAGCAAGAAATTTGATCAATGCGCAATATTGTTTTATAGCAAGCTTATCGTAAGTAGCAAAATCTACAGCAGATTCGGGATTTAGTCAAATACAAATTTAAGATATTAAATAATGTTGCATTTTTAGAATATTTAAGTAGATTATTCTTATTGAATATGCCTTATGGGCGAGTGGTGGAATTGGTAGACACGCTAGTCTTAGGAACTAGTGGAGCAATCCGTGAGGGTTCAAGTCCCTCCTCGCCCACCATGATCTGTACCCCAAAAAGTGGACACGAAGGGTACAGGTTTTCTTTTGTTAAAATAAATACCAATTAACAAAAGAGTATATGAGAACAATATTCTCGAGCGAACAAATCTCTCAGTTGAAAAAGAATCCTTGCGTCT